>CAYGHG010000035.1:0-3202 GCA_964349515.1 uncultured Spirochaetia bacterium | reverse complement strand
CTGCCGTAGTTACCAGCCGTCCTTGCGATGCTGCCGTAGTTACCAGCCGTCCTTGTGATGCTTCCATGCTGCCGTATTTGCCGAGCCTCCAACCCGTGGCGGGGAAATTGCTTGTTATAAACTATCCGGTGTATTAGAATAGATTTCATGGAGGTTTTTAATGGCAAAATCCCGCAAAAAGTCAGAAAATGAACATAAGGTGTCAGATAATGACAGCCTCATTCACTTCACCACATTTGAGCCTGACCCAGCGCAGGAAAAGGCTATCACACATAAGGAAGGCCCGCTTCTCATAGTTGCCGGTGCAGGCACGGGAAAGACGCGCGTCATAACCGAGCGCATAGCGAGGCTTATAAGCGACAAGGCGGCGGAGCCCTCGCAGATACTCGCGCTTACCTTTTCTGAAAAAGCCGCCCGGGAAATGGAAAAAAGGGTGGACACCCTGGTGCCTTACGGAATGATAGAAACCCGCATCTCCACTTTCCACTCATTCGGCCACGACATTATTGACGACAACTTTGCCGAACTAAAGATTGCGCCTGACTGGAAGGTGCTGAAAAAGCCTGACGCCATAATATTTATGGTAGAAAATATCGAAAAACTGGGGCTTGAAATTTACAGGCCCTTAAACAACCCGGCGCAGTACCTGTCGCAGTTATTTGATTTCATATCAAAGTTAAAAGACAACCTGATCACCCCTGAAATATATGAAAAATACGCGGCTTCAATTACGGCAGAGACGGGCTCGGCTGAGGATGAAATCAGGCTGCAGCACGCCGAACTGGCGCGGTTTTACTCCAAATACGAAAGGCTCAAAACAGACAAAAACTTCATGGATTTCGGGGATTTGATAACAGTGCCTTACCGCCTGCTGAAAGAAAAAAAATCCGTAGCTGAAAAGTACAGAAAAAAATTCCGCTATATTCTGATAGATGAGTTTCAGGACACCAACTACGCGCAGTTTGAGCTTATAAAACTGATAGCCGACGGGCATAGGAACATAACCGTAGTGGGTGATGACGACCAGATGATTTATAAGTTCCGAGGCGCGGCCATATCAAACATAATGGGTTTTACCGAATACTATAAAGACGCAGGAGTGGTAGTGCTGAAAAACAACTACCGCTCTCATCAGGAAATACTGGATGCGGCGCACAAGGTGATACAAAACAACAACGACAGGCTTGAGTCAAGGATGGACATAGTCAAAAAACTGGAATCAAAATACAAAACAAAGCTGAAGCCGCCGCATGTCAGGGTAAAACTTTTTTCCAATTACTCGGAAGAGGCGGATTTTGCAGCTTCTGAAATAGAAAAGCGTATAAAAGAGGGTTCCGCGAATCTCTCTGATTTTGCCGTGCTTGTACGCTCAAAAAACGACGCAAAGATTTTTCTCGCGACCTTTGAGAACAGGGGGATATCCTACAGGTTTACAGGCGACGAGGGGCTTTTCAATAAAAAAGAGGTGCAGTTCCTGATTAATTTCTGTGCGAGCCTTGCCTCGCCCTTTGAGTTTAACCCGCTTTTTGACGTGGCGGTTTCGGAGGTTTATTCTGTTGACCCGTTCGTGATGTCAAAGATAGGGGCGCGGTCGCGTGATTATCAGATAAGCGCTTTTGACCTTATCAGGGAAATACACAAATACCCCGAGATAGAAGCGCATGACAAAGATATGAAGGGGCTGCAAGCGCTGATAAAAGATATAGAGTACTACACAGGCCTGATAGCGCAGGGGTGGCGTGCGGGCGAGGTGCTGTATGATTATGTCAAAGCCAAGAGGATATTTGAAAACCTGTTGAGGCAGAATACGCCCGAGGCCGGCAGGGTAATAGCAAACATCGCCAAGTTTTTTGAGATACTGAAACAGTTCTCCATAAATGAAGAGTATGACACCGTTGTAAACTTCACGCGCTATATTGAACTCAAACGCAAATCAGGGGACAACCCGCAGGCTGAACTGCTTGAAAGCCTTGATGAGGAGTGCGTGCAGGTGGCGACTATTCACAAGGCAAAGGGCCTTGAGTACAGGTTTGTCTTTGTGATAGGGCTCATACAGGACAAGTTTCCGATGAAAAAAATGGGCGGGCCGGGATTCCCCCTGCCGGAAGCCATAATGCACGACCTTGTTGACGAAGAGACGTACAGGGTGGAGGAGGAGCGCAGGCTGTTTTACGTGGCAATGACGAGGGCAAAAGACACTCTTTACCTTACCGCTTCAAAGCAGTACGACGGCGCGGCAAACAAGAAAATAAGCATATTTTTAAAAGAACTCGGCGTGGAAGAGCCGGAACTTGCCGCGCAGTCTGAAAACGTACTGGAGAGGCTCTCGTTTTTTCAGAGAAAAAAAGGCGTTATCGAGGCATTGACAGCGCCCGTCAAACCGGGCCCGCTGATACTCAGCAACTATCAGATAGACGATTACTTAACCTGCCCCTTTAAATACAAACTCATTCACATATTGAGAATGCCGATAAGGGAAGTGCCAAACATCATATACGGGCAGGCAATGCACAAAGTGGCGGCAGAGTATTACAAAGCAAAGATGGAGGGCAGGCACATAGAACTTGAGGCGCTGCTAAAAATTTTTGAGTCCATGTGGAGGCCCGCGGGGTTTATCTCACGCGAGCATGAGCGCAGGCGGTTTGAGAAAGGCGTGGAAAACATAAAGCGTTTTTATGAACAGGAGGAAGAGGCCGGCATTGTGCCTGTTTTCATAGAGAAAGATTTTCAGTTTAAAATAAATGACAGGGTGTCGGTGCGCGGCAGATGGGACAGGATAGATGAGAGGGAAGGAAAAAGAGTGATACTGGATTATAAAACGTCAGAGGTGCAGGATGAGGAAAAAGCAAAAAAGAAAATCTCAAGCGCCGACATCTCCCGCCAGCTCACCCTCTACGCGCTTGCCCACGAGATGTGTTTTGACATGCCGGTTGAAAGCGTGGGCGTGTACTTCTTTGAGAGCGGAATAACGGCCGTAAAGAAGCTGAGAAAAGACACAACGGAGAAGTTCAAGGAAAAAATCCTGGAAACCGCATCGGATATTATGGAAGGCAAATTTGCCCCGTCGCCAAGCTCCTTTACCTGCTCGCAGTGCGCGTTTTTTGACATCTGCCCCGCGAGCAAGGCGGAGGTTTTGTTTTAAAGTATTTTATTTAATAATACTTTGTTTTTAAAAACAATTGTAAATGAAATTGATTTTAGG
>CAYGHG010000034.1:7375-23130 GCA_964349515.1 uncultured Spirochaetia bacterium | reverse complement strand
AAATACAGTATGGAAAACATTTCAGAGCTTCAGATTTTAAGGAAAAAATTCAAACCCGAACTTCCGCTTATCCTCAGGAACAAACCTTCGCAGATAAAACCCAAAAAGGGTAAAGAAACCCGGAGCATTTCAGACCAGGCAACGGTGAAAAAGATGTTTATCAACACATACGGAAAACCTGCAGTGACTTTTACAAAGGGCGCGAACCCTGATTTTAATAAAGGCCCGGTAAAAATAGGGGTGGTGCTCTCGGGCGGGCAGGCGCCGGGCGGCCATAACGTGATAGCGGGCCTGTTTGACGGGCTGAAAAAAGCCAATCCAAAAAACAGGCTTATAGGGTTTTTGGGCGGGCCCTCGGGAATACTTGAAAACAAATTCAGGGAAATAACGGGCGATTTTATGGACAAATACCGCAATACGGGCGGGTTTGACATGATAAAGTCGGGCAGGACCAAAATAGAAACGCCGGAGCAGTTTGCGGCGAGCCTTGAAAATATGAAAAAAAATAAAATTGATACGCTTGTAGTGGTGGGCGGAGACGACTCAAATACTAATGCCGCGCTTCTCGCGGAATATTTTCTGAAAGAAGGCTCGGATATAAAGGTGATAGGCGTGCCGAAAACAATAGACGGCGACCTGAAAAATGAACAGATAGAAACTTCGTTTGGGTTTGATACGGCGACCAAAATATACGCCGAGCTTGTCGGCAACATATGCCGCGACGTAAACTCCGCTCAGAAGTACTGGCACTTTGTACGCCTGATGGGCAGAAGCGCCTCTCATATCACGCTGGAAGTCGGGTTTAAAACACAGCCTAACATAGTGATGGTCGGCGAAGAGGTGCTGGCGAAAAAACAGACTCTCGCGCAGGTGGTGGACGGCATAGTGGACGTGATAGTAAAAAGGGCGGCGCAGAAAAAAGACTTCGGCGTGATACTCGTGCCGGAGGGGTTGATAGAGTTCATACCCGAGGTAAAGGAACTCATCAAGGCGCTAAATGACGTGATGGCGGACAATGAAGAACGCCTTAATGAAATTTTGGACATCAACAGCAAAAAAAGATTTGTATATGAAAAACTGCCCGAGCACTCAGCCTCGCTTATGAAATCCCTGCCTGACGCCATTGAGGCGCAGCTTCTTCTTGACCGCGACCCGCACGGCAATGTCGCCGTATCCCAGATAGAAACAGAAAAACTGCTTGTGGACATGACAGCGAGAAGGTTAAAAGAGATGAAAAAAGGGGGCTCATACACGGGTAAGTTTGCCTCCATCACACACTTCTTCGGCTATGAGGGGCGCTGCGGCGCGCCTTCCAACTTTGACACCAATTACTGCTACGCCTTGGGTTACAACGCGGTGATGCTCGCGCTAAACGGGATGACGGGTTACATTTCATCCGTGAGGAACCTGACAAAGAAACCCTCGCAGTGGGAAGCGGGCGGCATACCTCTTACCATGATGATGAACATTGAGAGAAGAAAAGGCAAAGAAAAAGCCGTCATACAAAAGGCCCTTGTAGAGCTTAACGGAAAGCCTTTTAAACAGCTTCTGAAAGTAAGGGGAAAATGGGCGGCAAACGAATTGTATCTTTTCCCCGGCCCTATACAGTATTTCGGGCCCTCGGAGATAACAGATATTACAACCAGAACGCTTGCGTATGAGCAGGCAAAAAGCAAATAGGGCTGCCTGAGGGTTTTTAAAGCGGTTCTTGCGGCGGATATTCAGAGAGGGGTTTATTACACGCCCCTCTCTTATTTTCCTATAAGGAGATATTATGAAAAAAAGAGGGAAAACAGCATCAAAGGTTTCTGCGCCTAAAAAAGGGGGCAAAGGCGTATATTTCGTGCTCGGCCTCATACTGCTTGCCGCGCTTTTTTTAAGGCTTTACCAGCCTGACTGGTACAATGAAAGGCAGTTTCATCCTGACGAGCGCTGGATAGTGGGAAGCGCTGTTCCCGCGATCAAGCACTGGGGTGACAAGCCCATAGGCCTGCAGTACGGCTCTCTTCCTTTATATATACTTCACACATACCGCTCGGCGGTGGAGACGTTAAGAAAAACAGTAATGCCCCGTATGAACATGAACACAGCCTACATAGGCGGCGCGCGGGTGATATCCGCGCTTTTTGACACGGGGACTATTGTTTTTATTTTCCTCGCGGCTTCTCTTTTGTTTGGAAATGCCGTCGCGCTTTTTGCCTCCGCGCTTCTTGCCTTTACCGCGCTCCACATACACGCCTCGCACTTTTTTACCGTTGATACTTTTGTGACCTTTTTCATAGCGGGCGGGTTTTATTTTGCCTCGCGCATATACAGGTACGGGAAACTACAAGACTACATACTGTCGGGGGCTTTTTACGGTATGGCGCTCGCCTCTAAAACAGCCGCGCTGCCGTTTGTCCTGGTAATACTCAGCGCGCATATATTCAACTGGCTTAAGATAAAAGGAATAACAAGAGCCGCAAAAAAAGAACGCACCGAAGCCTGGGTCAGGCTCGGCTGGGCCGCGGCAATCTCTTTTGCCGCGTTTTTTATCAGCATGCCCCACGCGATACTGAGTTTTGAGCAGTTCAGCCGTGACCAGCAGTACCAGAGCCACATACTGGTGACGGGAAAAGGGGATGTGCCCTACAACAGGCAGTATCTCAATACGGCGCCCTATCTTTACTACATAAAAAACCTCGTGGTTTACACTATGGGGATACCATACGGCGCCGCGGCATTTTTAGCTTTTGGTTTTTATCTCTTCCTTATTGCCCGAAGGCTCAAAGAGGGAAAAGGCATGCAGGCGGAGCTTCTTTTGCTATTCGCCTGGATGCTGCCATACTTTATCGTGGTGGGTTCGTCTTTTGCAAAGTTCAACAGGTATATGCTGCCGCTCACCCCTTTTCTGGCGGTGCTCGCCGCGAAACTGCTTATTGATTTCGGGGCGTGGGTAAAGGAAAAGAAATTCTCGGCGGTTGTGAACGTTATCGTAATAGGCGGAGCCGCTTTTTACGGCCTGGCCTTTATGAATATTTATAAAAACCCCCACACGTGGATAGAGGCTTCACGCTGGATTTATAAAAACGCCCCCACACACGTGCAGGACGAGTCGGGAATAACGAGGCAGACGGCAGTGTTAAATGAAATGTGGGGCGACGACCTGCCCACACACACGGATGGCGGCCACCCGGGGATGTACAGGAACCTGAAATGGAACGTGCAGGAGCCTGATTCGCCGCGCAAACTTGACGAGCTCTCCATGATGCTTGAGCAGGCAGACTATGTGATGATGGCCGACAAGCGCGCTTACGGGACCTATCTGAGGATACCCCACAGATACCCGCTCAATTATTTTTACTACTCCACGATGCTTTCAAACCCCGAAAAGCTCGGGTTTAAAATGGCGCTTGACCTCGCGGTTTACCCTAAGCTTTTCGGCATAAAAATAAAAGACGACAAGGCGGATGAATCATATCAGCTCTACGACCACCCGCATGTTTACATATTTAAAAAAGAGACACAGATACCGCGCGCCGAACTCAGGGCAATAATTGCGGAAGGGCAGGCGCAGATTGCCGCGAAATACAGGCCGGGCGCCGCGGTTGCGGGCCACGGGGTAAAGGAAAAAGCTGCATACCCCAACCCGAACATAGGAGAAATGCGCGACAGGACAAAAGCTTTTCTGCCGCAGTTTTCAGTTTTTATCTGGTACCTGCTGGTGCAGGCGCTGGCGGTTATAGTGATGCCGCTGTTCTTCATAATATTCAGAAATCTTGACGACAAGGGGTGGGCCCTCGCAAAAATAGGGGGCATATTCTTCTTTGCCTGGATCAACTGGATAATAGTCTCCACAGGCGCCTGGAAGTTCTACCAGATGAACCTGCTCATACTTTTCGCCGGCCTTGCTGCAGCGGCTTTTGTATGGTACAGGGCGAATTTTGAAAAAGTGAAAAAAATCGTAAAGGAAAAATTCCGCCACATACTTGTGACCGAAACGGTTTTCCTCGGGGCCTACATGCTGTTCATACTTATAAAACTGTGGTTTCCAAATATCCATGATGTGGCAGGCCACGGCTACAACGGCGGCGGCGAGCCTATGGGTATGGCGTATCTCTCCGCGATTTACAACGATGTTAAGTTCCCGCCGCATGACCCGTGGCTCGCGGGCTTTACGCTCAACTACTACTACTGGGGCCAGCTGATGATAGCCTCGATAGCAAAACTGCTGGGCTATCTGCCGCGCTTAAGCTACAATCTCTCTCTTGCGCTTCTCTTCGCGGTTTCTTTTACGGCGGCTTTCGGGCTGGTCAGGGCAATGACCGGCAAATACCGCTACGGCCTGCTCGCGGGGTTCCTGCTCGCGCTCGCGGGGAATTTCCACACACTCATGTTCATAATGGACAAGTTTGTAAACTCACACAGCATACAGGCCGCGGCCAACTCCATAATGAGTTTCCAGTTTATCTGGGACCCGACGAGGATATACCCGTCGCCTGTTATCACCGAGATGCCGTTTTTCAGCTGGCTCTACGGGGACCTCCACGCGCACAACATAGTAATACCTGTGGCCGTGCTGGGCATTGCGCTGCTTTACTCGGTGTTTTCGTCGGCAAACAAAACCACAAATGCTTTTTACAGTTTTGGCGACAAACCCTTTGATATGGGTGTCACTGCCGCGGCTCTCGCCGTAATAACAGGCTCGATGCTGGCTATCAATACCTGGAATTTCCCGCCGCAGATTATGCTCGCTCTCGGCGTGCTGGTGTTTTTGGGGTGGAGGCTTTATGCCGACAACATGAAATTTAAAAAGAAAGAGGGGGTTGAAGCAAGGCTCAAAGCAGGGGCGCTGCCGCTTGCCACTTCGCTTGCCGCGGCTGCGGCCGTCGGTGTGGCGGCTTATCTCGCGTTCCTGCCGTTCCACGCCAATTTCATCTCCCCTTACGAGACAAAAGTTCAGCAGATTTCACAGGCAGAGAGGGCCCCGCTTTTTGTCATGCTGAAATATTTCGGGGTGTTTTTCTTTATGATACTTGCCTATCTTTACACCGCTGTATTTTCCGCCGCCGGCTCTGCGGCGTCAGACGCGGGGTTTAAAAAGATAAAGAGATTTGATTTTAATAAGATAATGAAAACAGTTTCAAAGGCGCTTGATAAAATTATGGACGCGCCTGCAACGGCTGTGAAATTCATAGCCGCAGCAGCTGCGGTCATTCTAATAATCTTCCTGGCGTTCTACCAGCCGACGTTTGCCCTGCTTGCCGCCATGATGGCTGCGGTTTTATACGCGGGCTTTAAGGCGCATGACAGGAAAGAGATATTCAGCCTTGTTTTGATTTTCATGTCGCTCGGTATCACGCTCGGTACGGAGCTTTTTTACATAGCTGACGGCAGGATGAACACGGTGTTTAAGTTCTATATGGTGGCGTGGGTGCTGCTTGCGCTCGGCGTGCCTTACATACTGAAACTTTTTTACGACAAATTCGCAAAAGCCTTAAGGGAGGAAAAACGTGACTGGCTGATACTGACCGCGGGAGTGCTCGGCCTGATTGCGCTTATTTTCGGCCTGCACTATATAGACGCGAGGCAGGGCGGCAGGTTTGTTGAGGCGCTCTTTATCGCGCTTGTGATTCTTGCGCCTGCGGCTGTTTTCTTTCTGCGAAATAAAACCGGCAAATACATATTCTCCGCCGCGCTTCTCTTTGTGCTTGTGCCTGCCGTGCTTTACCCGGTGCTGGGTTCGGCGGCAAAAATGTCAATTTGCAGCATGGGTTTCAAGGAAAAGCCCCGCATAGACGGAATGGAGTACATGAAAAATTTAAGGCAGAGGCCGGGGGCTGTCAGGGATTTTGACAGGCATGACTATCAGGCGATGGAGTGGATGGAAAAAAATTATCTGAAGATAGAGCCTTTCCTGGAAACACCGGGTGAAAACATGTATTCCGGGGTTTCAAGGATTTCAATATTTACCGGCATGCCGACGCTTGTGGGCTGGGGCTATCAGGTGGGGCAGCAAAGCGGCAGGGGCTCGGAAGTGGCGCAGCGAAACCAGGCCGCAAACAACGCATACAGGACCCCCTCGGGCGAGACTGCAAAGCAGATACTCGGAAGTTTCGGGGTTAAATACGTATACTCGGGCGCTATTGAAAAGAACACTTACGGTTCCGGTACGGCAAAGTTTGACGATTTTGCAGACAAGGTTTACAGCAATGAAGGCGCGGAGCTGTATAAGATAAGGCAATAATGGCACTTTTTGATTACGTTCCCGAAAAAGTTATTGAGGCTGACAGGGCGCTCTTTACGGCCGTAAACTCAGGGCTCTACCATCCGATAGGTGAGGCCGCGATGAGGTTTATGGCAAATGATATTTTTTTGACAGCGGTGCTTTTTATCCTTTTTGCGGTTTTTTTGAAGTTTAATACGCGGGAAAACAGGGCTGCCGCGGCGTTTTCCCTATGGGCGCTGATTATTACGAATACTGTAAATTCAAACATACTAAAGCCGGCTTTCGGCCGCTTGAGGCCGCCGGCTGAGATGGACGCTGTTAATTTTATGGTCACTATGAAAAAATTAGGCTGGGCGTTCCCGTCAACCCATACCGCGATGGCTGTTGCCCTGATAACAGTGCTCTGGGGCGCAGATAAAAAGGCTGACGTGTTTCTGGTTTTCTGCGGTGTGTCAGTCGCTTTTTTCTGCGTATATACCGGGGGCCACTACCCGCTCGATACCGCGGCCGGCGCGCTCTTTGGGTTTGCGGCGGGGCTGGTTTTCAGGGCCGCGAAAAAGGCGTACCTTGCGGCCGGCAGGGGTTTTAAAAGGGAAATAAATTAACGGAGGTTTTATGGTGAGGCTGATACTTGCGGCGGTGTTGTTTTTATCGGCACTGCCGGTGACATTTTTTGCAGCTGAAAACGATGACAACACGGTAAATGTCCTGTGCTATCACAGGTTTACCGAGCGTTCTGCCGCGGCAAAAACCGTAACGGGCGATTCCTACTATTTGAGCCCGGAACTTTTTGAGTCGCATCTGATTTACCTGCGTGACAACGCAAATGTTATTTCAATGGATGCGTATGTAAAGGCGCTGGAAGCCGGGGAAGAACTTCCGGAGAAAACCGTACTTATTACCATAGACGACGGGTACAGGAGTATTTACACGCAGGCCTACCCGCTTTTGAAAAAATACAAAATGCCCGCAACGGTTTATCTTTACAACCACTTTTTTCCCGGCGGCAAAAACGCGCTCACATCCGACATGGTAAAAGAGATGTCAGAGAGCGGGCTTGTAACTTTTGGCAGCCACTCGGCGACCCACCCGATACTCACAAGCAGGAGAAAAAAAGGGGGCAAGCTGAGCGATGAAGAGTACGCGGAAAAACTTTACAAAGAAATAACAGGCTCTAAAAAGTATCTTGAGAACAGGACGGGGCTTAAGATGGAAACTATGGCGTACCCCTACGGCGCTTATTCCGATGAGGTGTGGAAATTTGTGAAAAAGG
Organism: uncultured Spirochaetia bacterium; assembly: GCA_964349515.1. Lineage (GTDB taxonomy): Bacteria > Oederibacteriota > PGYV01 > PGYV01 > CAYGHG01 > CAYGHG01. Next base: position 15,649 of record CAYGHG010000034.1, on the reverse strand, counting down.
CGGGGTATAAGGCGGCTTTTTCCGTCGTGGATTCATACAACACCAAAAGTACGGCACGCTACGGCTTAAAAAGAACAATGCTTTACACGGGCGACAAAAGTGATAAGATAAAAAAAGTGCTTGCCAAAAATCCGCTGAAGGTGGTGTCAAGCTACCCTGCCGACGGGGGTATAATAAAGGAAAAAAGGCCGGTGTTAAAGGCTGTGCTTGAGGAGGATTCTTTTCTCAACACCGCTACGGTCAAGTTCAGAATGGGAAATGTGCCGCTGGTGAACGACTCAAAGTATGACCCTGAGACAAAAACCCTTACATATGTATATGAGAGGGACCTGAGTACGGGGGTCCATACCGCGCGGGTAATGGCGGAAGGAAATGACGGCGGTTACCATGAGTTTGCCTGGCTGTTTGTGATAGGGGACAGGATAGAGGAAGAGACGCTCAAAAAAAAGCTGAATAAGGAGGAGCAATGAAAAAATATGACAACACAGAGGTGCGTGAGAGGCTGATACTGGGGCTTGATATTGACGACACGGCGGCCGCCTACAACATAATAGACAAACTCGCGGCGCATGTAAAATATTTCAAGGTGGGGCTGCAGTTAATCACAAAAGACGGGCCGAGGCTGGTGATGACCTTGAAGCGCAAGGGGTTGAAGGTTTTTTACGACGCCAAGTTTTACGACATACCGCAGACAGTCTATAACGCCTGCTACGAGGCGACGCGCCTCGGGGTAAACATGGTAAACGTGCACGCTTTAGGCGGCGCAAAGATGATAAAGGCGGCGCGCGAAGGCATAGACGCCGCTGCGGCAAAGCTTCAGGTGGACAAGCCGCTTTTGCTCGGTGTTACGGTTCTGACCAGCATGAACAACGCAGATATAAAAAAGAACCTGAAAACAGGGCTTAAAGTAAAGGATATGGTGCTTCACCTCGCCAAAACAGCGAAAAAAGCGGGTGCTGACGGAGTGGTGTGCTCGCCGCTTGAAATAAAGATGATAAAAAAAGAGCTCGGAGCGGGCTTTATCACGGTGACGCCGGGTATCAGGCCGGGCAAGGCCTCAAAAAACGACCAAAAGAGGATTATGACGCCCAAGCAGGCGATGGAAGCCGGCGCGGATTATATAGTGGTGGCAAGGCCGATACTGCAGGCGCCTGACAGGGTAAAGGCGGCGCAGGATATCATAGAAGAAATGAAAAAAGGGGTGCATAAATGAAACGGGAAAAAGTGCTTGAGATTTTTGAAAAAGCGGGTGCAATGCTGACAGGACATTTTCAGCTGACTTCGGGAAGGCACAGCGTGGTTTACTTTGAAAAGTTCGGCGTGCTTCAGAACCCAAAGGCAACCGAGGAGCTCTGCAAAGAATTTGCAAAACATTTTAAAACAAAAAAAATAGACGTGGTGGTGGGCGCGGCCATAGGCGGGATAATACTCTCCTATGAAACAGCCAAACACCTCGGAGTGCGCGGCATATTCATGGAGCGCGAAGAGGGAAAACTGAAATTAAGGCGCGGTTTTTCCGTGGAAGAGGGGGAACGGGTGCTGATAGTGGAGGACATAGTGACGACAGGCGGCTCGGTGCAGGAGGTAATTGACGAGCTTAAAGCCAATTACAAATGTGAGATAGCGGGAGTCGCGCTTCTCATAGACCGCAGCGGAAAAAAAATAGACTTCGGCGTGGGAGAGACATACGCTCTCGCGGAAGTGGATGTTACGACTTATGAAGAAAAAGAGTGCCCTGAGTGTAAAAAGGGCACGCCTATTACGAAGCGGGGAAGCAGGAAAAAATAAAAGTCAACATCCTGTTTGTTTCAGGTTTCAAGTTTCAGGTTTCATGGGAACTGCGGAAGACGCGGGTGAAAATATGCCGTTTATGGCAAAAATCATGGAGGGTATTATGAAAAAAATTGCGGCTGCTTTGCTGTTTGTATTTGTTTACGGCTTTGTGTTCGGCGCTTCTTCGGCGGATTTTGACGTGGTATCGGTGGATGTCACCGAGTGGGCAGGTTCTGATACAAGCACGGCGGGGGGCATGACAATCACAAAGACATATTACCATTCGCAAATGTACCATTTTGTGGGTGAGATACTGGATTTTGATGTAAACGGCATGTTTTTTCGCGCAAAGAGCAATTACATTTATTATTTCAACACACACAATGTAATCAGGGCAAATAAAAGGGGCATATCGCGCAAAAATTATTTTCCTTCAGGCAGGGACGACATTGCAAGATTTTATAAAAGCATAGCTGCTTTTGATGTTGAGTTTTTTCAGGGCGGCGCAATGGCTGTCAACAAGCACCTTGAGTTCCAAAAAATAAGCGAGAAAAAATGGCTGATGACGGGAGTGCTCACCGCGCCCGCCTATGAAAAATTGCCGAAAAAATACACAGTTGCAGAATACACTGAATACAAAAGCAAAATGAAAAACGCATTAGTGCCGGCGGTATTGGGGTTTGTTCCGGGTTTTGGAGCGGGTCATTTTGCGGCAGGCGACCCGGCGCCCGGCCTTCTTTTCCTTGCAGCTCAGGGCGGCGCTGTTGCCATGATGACTCTGTTGGGCACAGAGTATGATGAGAGGCTCGAAGAATACGGGCCTTCGGGAATGTTTTTTGCGGGGCTCGGAATACTGATATGTACTGCGATTTTGCAGCCCGTGACAGTGGTGCTCTCGGTTGAGGGGCAAAACAGGAAAATATTTGAGGAACTGCAGTTAGATAAGGTTAATTTCATTGCCAAGCCCTATTTTATTAATGAAAGAAACTCTTCGGGTGAAACCCGCGGGTACGCGGGCCTGAAAGCTGGGATTTCTGCGGCGTTTTAAAAGTTTGATTTTAAGCCTTTGCTGATATAAACTGTATTAAAACAAACATCTTTAAAAGGCGGTAATATGAAGATAAGAAACCTGTTTCTGTCCCTGTTCGCCGCTCTTCTTATGACACCTGTCTATGCTTCGGGCGGTTCCTCGGAATACCTCGTGCTGGATGTGTCGGGGGTAATAGATGCCGCGACCGCGGATTATATTTCAAAGGCGATTGACAAGGCGGAGAAAACAAACGCAGCCGGCGTGATACTACGTATGGACACGCCGGGCGGAATGCTCAAAGCCACCCGCAGGATAGTTGACAGGGTGCTGGCCTCAAAGGTGCCTGTAATAACCCACGTGGCCCCAAAGGGCGCGCGCGCCGCGTCGGCAGGGACATTCATTCTGCTGTCCTCACACATAGCCGCAATGGCAGAGGGTACAAACATAGGCACAGCGAGCCCGATTGAGCTGACCGGCAACAAAGCCTCCGAAAAAATCACAAATGACTCAATAGCCTGGATTAAGAATCTCGCGCGTATGAGCGGCAGAAGCGAAGCGTGGGCAGAGGAAGCCATTACCAAAAACGTGTCATCTTCCGAAATGGAGGCTTTGAAAATCGGTGTGATAGATGTCATAGCGCCTGATACGGATTCGCTTATCAGGGCGCTTAAGGGCAAGAAAATAAAAATGGGCGAAAACGAAACCCCGCTTAAAACTGAAAATACCGTGTTCAGGGCCATACCTTTAAGCGTGAAACATAAGTTCCTTCACTTTCTCGCCGACCCTAACATATCGTATATACTTTTCATCATAGGAATATACGGCCTGATGTATGAGCTGACCCACCCGGGAGTGCTGTTTCCGGGAATCGCCGGTGCCATATCCATAACTCTTGCCTTTATAGGTTTTGACTCAATACCGATTAACATTGCGGGGGGCATACTCATCTTGATTGCCGTAGTGCTCTTCGTAGCCGAGGCTTTTACGCCGGCTTTCGGCGTGCTTACGCTCGGGGGCATAATTGCTTTTGTGACCGGTTCTCTGCTGCTGTTTCCGAGCAGGGCTCTCGGCGAATCCTGGGCGCCCTCTTACGTCACCATAGGGGTTATGTCCCTGCTGACGCTGGCGGTTATAGGCGTGGTGCTGATGCTTATCATAAGGGCGATAAGAAAAAAACATATCACCGGCCCTGAGGCCGCGCCAGGCATGAAAGGAGTGGCAAAGAGCGTTATTAATGAAAAGGGCGGGTTCGCCAATATAGGCGGCGAGGAGTGGCAGGCTTTCTCTGATGAAGAAATAGCCGAGAGGGAACTGGTAGAGGTGATATCAGAAGAGGGAATAAAACTTAAGGTAAAAAAAATAGAAAGAAAAAAGAAGGAGGAGGAATAAAATGACAAGCGGTATAATTGCACTTGTAATTTTACTTGTTGTTGTGCTTCCGGCGGTAATCAGGGTTGTCCAGGAATATGACAGGCTGGTTATTTTCAGGCTTGGCCGCTGCATAGGCGCAAAAGGGCCGGGGCTCGTAATTGTAATACCGGTAGTTGACCGCGCGGTAAAGGTGGATTTAAGGGAGTCGTTTCTTGACCTGCCGGAGCAGACCTGTATCACGAAAGACAATGCGCCCATCGCCATAGATTTTCTGGTTTACTGGAAGGTTTTTGACCCGGTTAAAAGCGTGGTTCAGGTGGCAAATTTTGTGGGGGCTTCCCAGGGTATCGCGACTACAACCTTGAGGGCAATAGTCGGGGACATCCCGTTAGACGACGTGCTGGCGAAAAGGGATGAGATAAACACACTGCTGCGCGTAAAACTTGACGAGGTAACGGAACGCTGGGGCGTAAAGGTAACTTCAGTTGAGATAAGGGAGATAATACCGCCGAAAGAAATACAGGACTCGATGAACAAGCAGATGTCAGCCGAGAGAAGCAGGCGCGCGCTTGTAACCGAGGCAGACGGTACAAAACAGGCGGCAATAACCATTGCCGAGGGAGAAAAGCAGTCCGCCATCCTGAAAGCGGAAGGAAAGCAGAAAGCCCAGATGCTGGAAGCTGACGGATATGCAAAGGCTCTTGAAGAGATATTCTCGGCCGCGAAATCAATTGATTCAAACACCATGCTCATACAGTATTTTGAAGCGTTAAAGGAAGTGGGAAAATCACCATCGACCAAATTTGTGGTGCCTCTTGAACTTGTAAACCTGATAGAGCCCATTGTGAAAAAGGCGAGGGAATCTCTGAAGTGAACGCCGAGGTAATAACGGTCGGAACAGAGCTGCTGCTGGGCCAGAAACTTGACACCAACTCAAAGCATTTGGCGTCAAGGCTTGCAGAGGCTGGTATAAACCTTTACTATAAGACTACCACAGGCGATAACACAGGGCGGCTAAAGGCCGCCCTGTGTGCTGCCTGCGCAAGGGCTGACTGCGTGATACTGACAGGAGGTTTAGGGCCCACGGTTGACGACATAACAAGGCAGGCAGTATCGGAGTTTACAGGGAGAAAGCTTGTAAAGGACGGGAAGTCCGACGCGGCAATAGAATCCTATTTTAAATCGCGGGGATACCCCATGCCTGAAGCCAACAGGCAGCAGGCATATTTCCCGGAAGGCTCCGTGATCATGGAAAACTTAAACGGGACCGCGCCGGGGTTTATAACGGAGCACGAAGGAAAAATAATAGGAGCAATGCCGGGCGTTCCATCCGAGATGATTCCCATGGCTGACAACGCCCTTATACCTTATATCCTGAAAAAATCCGGCAAAGAAAAGCAGGTGATATCATACAGAGTGCTGAAACTCTCCGGTATAGGCGAGTCAATGGCTGATGAGAGGATGAGGGACCTGTTTGAGTCTTCAAAAAACCCGTCAATAGGCATACTCGCGCATCAGGGCGAGCTTGAAATAAGAATAGCCGCGAGGGCGCAAAACGAGGCTGCGGCGCAGGAGATGATAAAGCCTGTATGTGATGAATTATACCGCAGATTTTCTGAAGAAATTTACGGGGAGGGCAGTGACACTCTTGCCTCGGTGCTTGGCAGGCTGCTGAAGGAAAAAAACATGACACTTTCAACAGCCGAGTCCTGCACGGCAGGGATGATATCCGCGGCAATAACCTCGGTTGCGGGCAGTACTGCCTGGTTTCAGGGCGGGGTGAACACATACTCCGATGAGTCCAAGAAAAAGCTGCTCGGAGTCAATAAAGAAACGCTTGATAAATACGGCGCGGTAAGCGCAGAGTGCGCCCTTGAGATGGCGCGCGGCTGCAGGCAGAGTTTTGGAACAGATGCGGCAGTTTCAGTGACGGGCATCGCGGGGCCCGGGGGCGGCACAGCTGAAAAACCGGCCGGCACGGTTTATATGGCATTTATAGCGGGGAAAAAAGAAACGGTTGTGAAAAATGTGTTTCTGTCAGGCAGGGAAGGGGTCAGGCTGCGCTCGGTTCAGGCTGCGCTGTCCGGGCTCATAAAGATGGCCGGAAACGGCGCGCCGGAATGAAGAAAAATCCATGGCGCTTTATAGAGGAGCCTTTAAATGAAAAAATAAAGAAAAATTCCTTTACAAACATACTTCAATTCGCGCTGACACTGCCTCTTGTCTTTATAATCACCCCTCTGATTCTCAAATTCGCGGGCAAGGAAGCCTACGGCATATGGGCGATTACGGGCGCCATAATCATATTCCTTGAATACATGTCGCTTCAGACCCCTGCGGCAGTCAGCGTGGACGTGCCGAAGTACAACCCGAAAACCGAGCCTGAAAAAATCAATGAAACGATGAATACACTTTTTGTTTTTTTTCTGGTGCTTGCCGCCGCGGCTGCGGCGGTTTTTCTTTTGTTTCGAGAAAGCCTGCTGGCGGCTTTTTTCCGCACCGAGGGAGCGCTGCTCTCAGAGGCCTCATTTGTGCTTTCTTTCAGTGTTCTTGCCTGGCTTTTTAATTTTGTCTTTGTCTCATTTGCATATCTCACGGGCGGGCTGAATACATTTTATCCGTGCAACATACTCCACATAGTGACAGGCTACCTGCGGGTCGCACTGATGGCGGCTGCCCTGTTTATGGGCTACGGCATAAAGGGGATAGTGGCGGCGCAGATGGGGACTATTATTCTTGAAACGTTTTTGATCATAGCCTGGATGAAAATTATATTTCCCCCGTTTGCTTTTAACCCGCTCTTGTTCAGGTTAAAAAGGCTTGAGCGTTTAATCAGGCTCGGCGTGAAACTCGCGGTAATCAGGCTCGCAGGCTCAGTGAGCCTGAATGCCGACAAGCTGATACTCGGATACTTCTTAAACCCTGTTTACGCTGCATATTACCAGATAGGCGCAGGCATCAGCAGGTATGTTTCAATGCTTCCCGATATTATAGGCTCAGCCTCGCTTGTGCCTGCCGCTTCGGAACTGAGACAAAAAAAGGACACACAGCGCGTGTTCGGGATTTTTGACAGGATGCTGAAATACATACTGACAGGAGGGGTGTTTATTTCGGCGGGAATAGTTTTTTTCGGCCGCGAGTTTATATACCTGTGGCTGGGTGAAGGTTATGAAACAAGCTACACTGTAATGGCGGTGCTCGCCGCCGCATACTGCGCGGGCCTTGTAATTGTTCCGATGCAGCATGTATTAAACGGCCTTGAAAAAATGAACAAACTTATGATTGTGGCGGGAAGCGCCGCAGTTCTCAACATAGCGCTCTCCGTGATTCTTGCCTCAAAGTACGGGATAAACGGCGCGCTGGCGGGTACAGCCACAGCCATTACGGCGGGCGCTATAGCGACCTGGATTCTTTTTAAAAAAGAGACAGGCCACAGCTTAAGGTATAAGGAGCTCTTTGTAATGCCCCTTATTTCGGCGGCAGCAGCGTATGCGCCTGTTTTTGCGTTTGTAAAAATTATGCCCGGTATTGAGGCCTCATGGCCGGCGCTTTTGATGAAAGTTTTTTTGTTCTCGGTGTTGTTTGTACTGTTTGAGGTGAAGGTATTCAGGCACATTGATGAATATGATACGGGAGTGGTTAGGCGGTTTTTGAAGAGGGAGAACAAAACAGAGTACCGATAAATTGACCATCGTCACATTTTAAGAACCCGTGGGTTCGAATCTGATAATAATATGCAAACTTTAAGTACCGATAATCGAGAATGGAAAATCGACCGTCATCACACACATTCGGGCGGGGTAGCAGAAGAGTTACGGATATTGTAGGCTTCTCGATTTTCGATTCTCTAAAAAAATCCCGGTATTACCGGGATTTTTTTGGCGGAGAGGGTGGGATACCGGCCTATAGGCCGGAAAATGAGAGGAAGGTGGGACATTTAATCTCATCTGCTCACAAAAAAATGTTCGCAGGCACATTTCCGAACCCGTGGGTTCGAATCTGATATTAATAAATAAAAAAGCCCCTAAAGGGGGCTTTTTTATTATGGCGGAGAGGGTGGGATTCGAACCCACGGTCCCTTTCAGGACACCTGATTTCGA
>CAYGHG010000034.1:7023-7275 GCA_964349515.1 uncultured Spirochaetia bacterium | reverse complement strand
TGGCGGAGAGGGTGGGATTCGAACCCACGGTCCCTTTCAGGACACCTGATTTCGAGTCAGGTACTATCGACCACTCTGACACCTCTCCGCATTACACCGTTCTATAATATCCGCCGGGAGTATCGACCCCCCTGTCGGGGGGCCCGCATCCCTAACCTCATCACAACTTCGGTAAGGGCTGCGTGCTTTAAAAATTACCCGCATCCCTAACCTCATCACAACTTCGGTAAGGGCTGCGTGCTTTAAAAATTA
>CAYGHG010000034.1:0-6923 GCA_964349515.1 uncultured Spirochaetia bacterium | reverse complement strand
CCCGCATCCCTAACCTCATCACAACTTCGGTAAGGGCTGCGTGCCACTCTGACACCTCTCCGCATTACACCGTTCTATATTAGGGCAGGTTGTCGGCATACATAATAATTATAATAATGCCCAAGGTCAACAGAAATATGACTTGAAACAGAAACGAATCCCTGTATAATTAGAAATTATTAAAAGCGCGCCCGTAGCTCAGTGGATAGAGCACTTGACTACGAATCAAGGTGTCGCAGGTTCGACTCCTGCCGGGCGCGCCATTATTTAGGCGGATTAAATGGAACACGAAAGATTCATGAAAGAAGCTCTTAAAGAGGCTCAAAAGGCATACAGAAAAGACGAAGTGCCGGTCGGCGCTGTTGTTGTTATCGACGGAAAAGTCATATCCGGGGCACACAATCTTATAAGGCTGAAAAAAGACCCGACAGCGCACGCGGAAATACTGGCTATTCAAAAAGCCGCCCGCAGAATAGGCAACGAAAGATTGTTAAAGGCCGCGCTGTATGTTAATATTGAGCCCTGTGCGATGTGTGCCGGCGCCATAGTGCTTGCGAGGATTGAAACTCTTGTTTACGGTGCTGATGAGGCGAAAACAGGCGCTTGTGGAAGCATGTGTGATGTATTAGGGCACGAGAAAAACAACCACAAAACACAAGTGATAAAAGGCATATTAAAGGAAGAAAGTTCTTGTTTAATAAGGATGTTTTTTAAAGAAAAGCGCCTGAAGAATTAATGCGGAGAGATGTCCGAGTGGTCGAAGGAGCGCGACTGGAAATCGCGTAGGCTCCAAAAGGGTCTCGAGGGTTCGAACCCCTCTCTCTCCGCCAAAAAATTCCAATAGAAATTTTTGGCCGAGAAACGAAATATGGGCAGCACTGTGAAAACGCACGAAGTTATTATCCCGCCGGAAGGTGTGAGGCGACGGTCAATTCTAAATTCTCCATTTTTGGTTTTTATAAACGGTACAAAATAAAGGGGCAGTAGCTCAGTTGGGAGAGCGCGTCGTTCGCAACGACGAGGCCGGCGGTTCGATCCCGCTCTGCTCCACCATAAAAAAGCAGCCTAAGGGCTGCTTTTTTATTTAGAAAACAGGGGATCGAACCGCAGGTCGGTAGCGGGACTGCGCGCTCCAGGCGGGCAGGATACTAATAAGTAATATCAACAAATCGCTCGCCGGCAGTAGTAAGCCGGCATCCCGCTCTGCTCCACCAAAATAAAAAAGCAGCCTAAAGGCTGCTTTTTTATTTTGGTAAAGAATCGGCAGAAGCGGGGTAATCAATTAGGGACTGAAAAGACCAACCGCGCTGAAAAACCGTGGGCACGGTCAATTCTCGATTTTCGATTTTCGGTTTTGAAGTTTTAAGCGGTAGAAAGGCTGCTTTTTTATTTTGGTAAAGAATCGGCAGAAGCGGGGTAATGAATTAGGGACTGAAAAGACCAACCGCGCTGAAAAACCGTGGGGACGGTCAATTCTCGATTTTCGGTTTTGAAGTTTTAAGCGGGAGAAGGGCTGCTTTTTTATTTGGTATAGAATCGACCACAGTAGAGCCATATATTAAATAATGAAAGGACCATCCCGTTCGAAGGCGTGCGGAGACGGTCAATTTTCGATTTTCGATTCTCGATATTTTTCTTTCCCGTACTTTTACGGTATTTTTTTATTTTGACACCCCTGTCTTATTGTTGTATTATTAAACCAATTACAGGGAAATAAACTACTCTTTTGGAGGCTTACTCAATGGTAACCGAAGATGAGATAATAAACCAATACGGCAAAAAATATGAAACCGGAGACTACATATTCAGGGAAGGCGACCCCGGTGAAGTTATGTATATTATCCATAAAGGAAAGGTGAACATAACAAAAATGACCGGGGACGGTGAGAAAGTCCTTGTAACCCTTACGGCAGGGGACTTTTTCGGCGAAATGGCAATAATAGACAAGGCGCCGCGTTCTGCGGGCGCGGTAGCGGCGGAAGAGACCGTATGCATCGTGCTTGACGACGAGCATTTTGAACAGCAGATGCAGAGAAACGCAAAAATAGTAAAAAAGATACTCAAAAATATGTCGGCAAGGCTGCGCGCCATGAATGACCAGCTCCAGATGCTGACGACAAAAGATTACAATATGCGGGTTGTAAATGCGCTGCTGATGACTGTCAGCAAGTCGGGCGACAACTCGTCGCTCTTGCTGCCGGCTCTTATAAAGCAGACCGGCATGGAGGAAAACAGGCCCAAGCTTGACGAGATACTTCACGCTATGGAAAAGGCAAAAGTAATAGCCATAGACGGAGACAGCGTGGTGGTGTCAAGCGCCTCAAACATTGAAAAATACAAGCAGTATCTTGAAATGAAGAAAGCATTCGGTGAAAGCTGACGCGAAGTGAAGATATTAAGGAACATACTTTTTTTTAGTGCCGTTTCCGGAATCGCGGCATTGTACCTGATATCCGGGCCGGGTATTTCGGGTTTCTTTTATGACACTTATGAAAAATTTCTTCCCCCTAAAAAACACTCTGAAAAAATACTTATTGTATCGGCTCCGGGAGGGCTCTCTGATTATAAAACTTTTCTTAAAAAAACAGCTTCCCTTGAAAGATCGGTGGCGCTGTTTACCCCCCATATTTTTGACAGAAATATAGGTGATTTTTTAGAGGGTTCCTCCGGTGAGGATATTGAAAGGCTCAGGGCGGATTACAGGGAGTTTTCGATTTTATTCGCCGAGTCGCAGAATGTGATACCCGTTGTAAGTTTAAAAAAAGGGCCCAAAAGCAAAGCTGACACCGACCCTTCCGCTTACTCATATTTCAAGGCTTCCAAAACCCCGTTTAAAATGGAAGAACACGGCGGTGCTGCTGTCAAAAATACAAGATTATGGATGACCGCGCCGAATATGGGTTTCTTCCCAAATTATGAATCAGTGCCCTACAGGGTGCCGTTTTTTTTCAATAGTTCGGGAGAGGCGCTTGTAGCCGCACAGGTCGAAGCTGTGCGCAGATATTACGGGCTTACAAAATCAAAAATAGACACAGTAAACAGGCTTTTGTCTGTCGGAAGCGGGATTAGAATAGCGCTGCTTCACGACGGGCAGGCCATAATAAGGCGGCCGGCTGCCCGGGCTCCTGAAATACAACTGAAAGAATTTGCGGATGCTGCTGCCGCAAAATACGAGGACAAAATAATAATATTCAGGGAGGCCAAACAGGGCCGGGGCCAGGCCGATGCGCTTGCCGCTGCTGTCAGCACTGTGCTTAGCGGAGAAACGACAGGCGGCGGGGAGGCGCTGAATTTCGTGGTTTCCGTAATACTCGCGCTTTTACTGTTGCAGCTTTACAGGAATATCAAGATTGTTTTGGGTTCGGCGGTATTTTTGGTTTCTTCGGCTGCAGCCGCCGCCGCGGGATACGCAATACTTATGAACGGTTACTTTTTTGACGCAACCGCATTTATTTTTATGAACGCGGCCTCCTGTTTCGGCGTGTATTATCTGAAACTGTCCGCCGAGGCGCTTGAAAAAAGGCGCAGGGTGAAGCTTTTTGCAGGTGTTATGCACCCGAAATCGCTGAAGAATTTTATAGCCTCCAAAAAGGACATAAGGTTAAGAAACGTCTGGCTAAACACGGCTGCCGTCTATTTTGATTTTGAAAGCGGCTCATTGGACAGCCCCGCGGCGGTAAAGAAAGCTTTTGATAAAATAAGCGCGATTATTTATAATAATGTTAAGGACTTTATTATAAAACTGCACGGGAGCAACGCCGTCGCGGCGGTGGTGCTTCAGGACAATTTCAGGCCAAAGGATCTTTTTAAGGCGCTCTTTGAGATAAGGGAAGAGTTAAAGGATTTCAATTTCAACATAACGGTAAGCGCGGGCAGGGTTTACATATTTGAATTCACAGGTACCGTGAATTTCATGGACCCTGACTGCGAACTATCCGCGCGTTTCGGCGTGCAGCAAAAGAAGAGGCATATTATAGTGGCAGAAAAGGACATACAGAAATTCATAAATATAATAAAATTCCAGAAAATTTCCGGAGCGGGTGCCGCGGCGCTTTTCAACGTGGCGGGTTTCCGGGAGGAGGGGTAAATGAGGGTAAAAGCATTAGGCGCTTACGGAGGGCAGATGCCGGGGAAAAACAACACGGCGTTTTTAGTTAACGGGGAACTTCTGATAGACGCGGGGACAATAGGACTTGCACTGTCAATTAAGGAACAACGGGGGATAAGGGCGGCTCTTATCTCTCACGCACACGCTGACCACATAGGCGCGCTTCCTTTTCTTGCCGTCAATATCACAAGCAATAAGGCGCCGGGCGTGGTTATAGCCGGGGCTGCGGAACCTGTCAAGGCCATAGAAGAACATTTGTTAAACGGGAAGCTCTGGCCGGACTTTACAAAAATTACTAATGCTGCGGGCAACCCGGTTTTTTCCTATCAGGTGCTGAAAAAAGACAAGTGGCAGGATGTCGCGGGTTACAGGGTAATGGCTGTTAAGGTGAACCACACTGTCCCGACAACCGGGTTCATAGCGGGAAAAGGAAAAGAGTATTTTGTCTATTCGGGAGACACCAAAGATACGGATAAGATATGGGAAAAGGCGGCAAAACTCGGAAAAAAAATAAAAGCCGTTTTCGCCGAAGTGTCGTATCCCGACAGGCTCTCGGAGTTTGCGGATCTGACCGCGCATCTCACACCGTTTTCGCTTGTAAAACAGCTTGAAAAATTAAAGGGGTTAAAGCCCAAAGTATATACGTATCATTTGAAACCTGAATATGAGAAAGAAATTGCAGCTGAGTTAAAGAAGATAAAAGGCTTTAACATAAAGCCCGCTGCTGAGGGTGTTGTATACAAAATATAGGGGCTGGCGGATGTTTACCGTAAAGAATGCTTCAAAGAAAAATCTTGAAACGGTTTCTGAAATAGAAAAAGTTTCGCACGCAAGGCCGTGGGCTCTTAGCGCGTTTGAGTGTGAACTCTCAAAAAGCCTGTCAGGCGCTTCTTTGTTTCTGTGCGCAGTAACGGCTGACAATGATGAAACGGCAGGCTACTTGACAGGCGACTGGATAGTTGATTATCTGCATATTTCAAACATTGCTGTTAAGCCGGATTTCAGGGGTAAAGGGTGCGCAAAGGCACTGCTTGGCCGGGCGGTTCAGGAAACGTTTAAAAAAAGATTCGGAGCCATAACCCTGGAAGTCAGGGAAAACAACGAAGCTGCGGTTTCGCTTTACAAGAAAGCCGGTTTTATTGTAAAAGGAATAAGGCCCAAATTTTACGAGGATAAATATGACGGGCTTTTGCTTTGGAAAACGCTGCTTTAGGGTAAACAAAGGCGCCTTTTAAAGCGTCAAACAATCATGGAAGGTACAATGGAGAGAGAAGACAGCGACATTATAAAGGATATAAGAGCGGGAAAAGAGGCGGCTATGGAAGAACTGGTGCGCAAATACCAGAAAAGGGTTTTTAACACCGCGTACGGGCTTTGCATGAATTATGACACGGCCTGGGATGTATCGCAGGAAGCCCTGGTAAAAGCGGTCAGATTTATAGGTTCTTTCAGGGGTGAGAGTTCTTTTTGGACATTTATGTACAGGGTTACCATGAATGCTTTTTACGACATAAAGCGCAAGGAAAAGGTGCGCTCCAGAGTGGCAAACTTTACAGATGTTTCAAATGATGAAGAGGGCGAGGAAAGGGCATTTGATGTTAAGGATATGTTCAGCATTGAGGAGGATTTTGACAGAAAGATGGCGCGTGAGAGGATAACAAAAGGGCTTGAAGCCCTGACCGACATACAAAAAGAGGTTTTTGTGCTGAAAAACAGCGAAGGCCTGAAAATACGAGAAATAGCTGCGATGCTGAAACTGTCCGAAGGGACGATAAAGTCCCACTTGAGCAGGGCAATGGAAAAGCTGAAAGCTTCGCTTGGAGGTGTGTGATATGGCTGAAAAATGCAGAATAAAAGATGAAGAGCTGATAGAACTGTTTTACGGCGAGTCTTCGGACCCCGGGCTGGAAGTACACGCGGCAGCCTGTGCAGAATGTGCGAGAAAACTGGCGGGAATGAAGGCTGTTACCGGCGTAATAGAATCGTCAAGAATGGAATTGCCGCGCGAAGCGTGGGATTTGCACACACGCGGGGTTATGGCAAGGATTAAAAAAAGCAGGCAGCTTAAAATTAAGATGCCTTCCTTTATTAAGTCGTTGTTTGCAAGCAGGCTTGTGCTGACCGGTGCCGCGGCTTTTGCCGCTGTTGTGTTTGTGGCGGGTGCCGGGCTGTTATTTAACCAGAAGACAAAGGTGTATGACAGGGACCGGGCCGTACTGGAAAGGATTGAGATGTTTGAAAATATGGAGGTTCTTGAACGCCTTGATTTTTACAGCAGGATAGCGGGTGACGGGTTATGAAAACTAAAACAGTGTTTTTGGCGGCCGCGGCTCTGATAGTTTCTGTTTTAGGCGCATATGCTGAAGAAGCAAACGGCTCTCTGATTACAGCCGCTTCAATTGCCTCGGATAAGTGGGAGCAGTTAAGCGAGGCTGAACAAGCAAGGGTGAAAGATATGTTTCCCGAGTGGGACGCCCTGCCCGCACAGCGCAAGGCGTGGCTGCTTAAAAATTTTAACAGGCTTATGAAAATGAGCCCGGAGAAGCGCGAAAGGGTATATAAGAATTATGAAGAGTGGTCAAAAATGTCGCCTCAGGCGCAGGAACAGATAAAAAAGAGATACAGCAGGTGGAAGAGCCTGTCGCCGAAAGAAAAATCGGAGATTAAAAGGGCAAGGCAGGGGTACAAAGAGCTTCCGCCTGAAGAGAGGGCCAAACTGAGGGAAGAAGCAAGGAAAAAAAAGGAAGAGAATGCTCAAAAAAATGAAAAGGCAGAAAAGGTTTTAAAGGCGGAAAAGGATGAGAACACAGAGAAA
>CAYGHG010000033.1:683-23347 GCA_964349515.1 uncultured Spirochaetia bacterium | reverse complement strand
ACACTCCTGTTATTCAACATATAAAACTTTTTTGTTGTATGTAATGGTGTGTTATTTTTTTTGCCCTAATTCCTCTCACCTTCGCGGGAGGACAGACGAGGAGCGTGTTTTTGAGCCTTCAAGTCCAAATTTACGCGTATTTCCTTTTCATCCTAAATCCTTTTCCATCACATAATCGTCCATCACAAACCCGCCGCCTATGTCTTTCAGCCGTTCGATTGTTTTTACATACCCCATCTTTTCATAAGCTTTTATCGAGCCCGTATTGTTTTTATTAACATGCAGAAATATTTTTTTTAACCCCATCTGCGCCGCACGCTCCTCCACAAACTCCGCCATAAACCTGCCAAACCCTTTACTGCGTAATGCTTTCAGCACATAAAGTTTGCTTAAGTACAACCCTTCATACTGCTTTTCAAAAGCCAAATACCCCGCATCCTCCCCGTCCGATATAAGTATGTAATACTCCACACCTCGCGAAATCTCTTCGGTAATGTTTTTTTCAGACTGGTATGTTTCAAGCATGTACTTTACCTGAGCCGAGAATATGTCCGGTGTGTTCTTTAGATTCAACTTTTTTTAATCCTTACTCCATCATTTTCCGAAAGCAAAATAATCCCTCCATATTTTATTTCCGTACGGGAATAATTGTGTTCAAAACACGGCGTTGGTTGTCGCCGTTATATCTATGCACGTTTAAACATACTTTCAAACCTTTGAGCTCGTCTTTTCTTGAACTCGATACTATTTGTTCCGCAACACTATGCCATTTTCCGTTATTTTTTCACATCCCTCATTCCCGCCTCAATAATCATCCCCCCCCATCAATTCTATTTACAATTCCGGTGCCTGACCCCCGAATTGTAAATAGAACTTATACCTTTTTAAAATCGTATGCGCACAGGTACTTCATTCTGCTTGCGAATACACCGTCTGTCATCATTTCTTTATCAGCCGAGGCTATGACTCGCTTTATGTTTGAGTGGTGTATATTATTGAAATGTGCCGAGATTTCCTGCGGAGAAAGACTGGTTTTCTTCCACATTAAATATATTGCGGCTTTTTTCGCCCTGTTCCACCTGCCCTTTTTTACCTTCATCTCCCGCGGTTCCACCTCAAAAACATCGCAGGTCTTTTGTATAATCTGTTCAGGCCTGCCCTCGTCAATCCTGAACCTCCATTTTGGCACTTTCAGATTCAGCTTTTTTGCTTTCTCAAAAATCTCTCCCGCAAACTCCCGCCCTCCGGTAATCAGCCTGTCTATCCTTATTGCAGCATCCTCAACAGCGGTAATGCACGTTGAATGTCCTACAAAATCAATGAATTCACGCAATTTTTCACCCTCTGTACTGCCAAATTTTCCAAGAATGAAATCAGAGTTTATAATCCCTGTCTTTTGTCTTCCTATGTATTCGTTGTGACTGCTCCACTCAAAGTCTTCCGGTGCTTTAACCATTCCCTTTCTGACAGGATTCAGGTGAATATACCTTACCGTTTCCAACAGATAATCACTCTCTTCCACGGCCGGATTGCTGTATCGTTTTTCAAAAACATGCCCTACCCTGTCATATTTCCAATTAAACCTTGCCGCATACCTCCCATTTATATACTGCATTATCTTGGAGAGAGCCGCCTCCGGGCCCGGCTTTATCAAAAGGTGATAATGGTTTGACATAAGAACATAGGCGTAAAGCTCAAACTTGTATTTTTGAAGTGCAATCCCAAGCAGCTTAAGGAAAAACTTTCTGTCAGACACGTCTTTATAAATGCGCATTTTTTCATTACCGCGCGTGAAGACGTGATAAACAATTCCCGATATTTGTATCCTGTGGTCCCTGCTCATTTAACCCTCCATAACGGCATGCCCACGCATAAGGGCAGTAAAACCGCTTATTTTTAAGGATTATTAAAACCCCTCTACGAGTTTTATTTGAGTGTATGTTACATTATGTTATTTTGATTTTCAACTTATTTATTTACAATTCCGGGGTCAGGCACCGGAATTGTAAATAAAAGGTAATTATACCTCTTCCGTAAAGTATGCGGTTGTGCTTTATTGCCGTTGTTTACTCTCCCACCCCTTCAAACCTCACCGGCAGGTAGTATATCATCCCTTCCTGCGGGGGCTTGGCGAAGGTGTGGGCTCTTTTGTAGATTGCTTTAAGGCCTTCGCCTGTTGTCAGGCTGTATGCGGCCACCTTAAAGGTGCCCCGTTCAATCCCTTTTTTGAATGTGTCCCTGTTGTTAAAAGGCAGGGTGAAATTTATTTCAAATTTATCCTGCTCAAAGTACACCCGGTATTTTATCTCCCGCAGGACAAAGTAATCCCTCGCGGAAACAGTCGCGCCGTCCAAATCCACCGGGTAGCCCTCTTCGAGCGATTTGTCAAAGAATTCTTTCGCCCCTTTAAGATCAGCATCAAACCTGCCGCTTTTCATTGAAATCCTCTCTATAAACAGCCCTCCGCCTTCCCACTCTTCGTCCAGAAGCTCCGATGCTGTGATGGGATACCACTCCACCGGCTCAACAAATCTTCCAAACTCGTGAGGAGCCGCATCTGTCAATCCCATCAGATACCACCCCGTGTCACCCTGAAGCGGTTTAATAAAATATTCCACGTCATATGCCCCGCCGAGCCCCACTGTCTGCGCCGGTATCTTCATATGCCTCAGCATTGCCACAGCCAGCCTGCAGCGTTCTATGTCATTGCCCTCTTTTTGGGCGAGTACTTTGGCGGCTGTGTAATATGAAGAACGCCTGCTTTTCGACGGTTCAGCCACAGGCACCCTGTCATTTATGTTTTCATTTATGAATTCCTTTACCGCCTTAACTATATTTACAGCGTTTTTTCTCCTGTTGACGTCAAATTTTTCCTCTATCGCGGCGCAGGCCTCCTGAATCCCCTTATCGCTGAAATTGATGTGTGAGGCTTCAAGAAGAAACTCCCTCACCCTTGTTGGAAACGAGGACTCCACCCTCCATCCAAAATCAGGCTGTTTGTATGGCAGGTGCGCTTTGATTTTCGCGAGATATGTCAGGGTAATCTCCCCGCTTTTAATCTGCGCTTTATTCGCTTCCGTGTCCTGCGCATAAACTGCAGTGCAGAAAAAAATCAAAAATAGTACAGTAAGTTTTTTCATCTCAATTCTCCTGTTTTAAGTATATTACCGGCTTTTGGCCTCTGCCTTCCGTCAGAACATCCGCTTTGTCGATATACCAGGCGTAAAAACTCACGTGGCTGTCAGTCTTGTGATAGTGTTCTTCTTTACGCGCCCGCGGATAATTCCTGCCCAGAATATCATTCAAAGCAGCTTCAACGGGCCTCGTTATGACGAGCAGCCCCTCTTTTTCCGCGAGGCTGCCCCGGCCTACCGCCGTATTATCAGTCATAAATGCATACTCATAATCTTTTTTCAGTTTAAATCTGAGTATTATTGTCTGCTCCCAGCCGTGAAAACCATACAGTCCGTGTGCCCTTGATATTAACGAATAATATCTGCCGCCCTCTTTCATTATAAGGCTTGCTATCTCGTTTGCCTCAGGAGAAAACGACATATACGCGGCGCGGTCTTTCGGGTACAGCCCGAAATAATTATACAGGTTCACAGCCGATACAGAGACGCTGAAAACCCCTATTAGTATAAAATAGTACAGCCTTTTCCCCGAAAGCGCGGAAAGCACCCTGCCTGACACAAAAAGCGCGCCTGTAATAAGAACGTAAACCGCAGGTATTACGCCTATCACCCTGTAAGCCTGAGGCGCCTCTATGGTAATAGTCGCAATTCCTGCTGACAGCATCACTAAAAGAAGCACTGCAAAAAAGCCGAGAGGCGCGAGAACAAGAGCCGCAGCCGCCCCTGCGGCAAGCATTATTCCTGACGCGTTATCAAGCATGGGTTTTTTGTACAAATTATGCCTGCCGTTGTAGTCCCCCTCAAAATTAAACATGAGCAGGTATGCTTTTATGTTTTTAAAAAGCGGAGCGGCGCTTTTTTCCCTTTTTATGTCATTCATGACGCTGACGTCCCTTGCCCTTCTGGAAAAATCCTCCTTGTTGGCCGCGGCGTATGACAATATCGGCAGGCACACTATAAATGCCGAACCGGCCATCACAGCCGCAGTCAGAGCCTTTTTTCTTAAAAAATCCGGCAGCCCCTTTACCGCGCTGTACGCAAGATGGAGCGCCGTGAAAATAAATACAAAATACGCCGCGCTGAAAGTATAGGCAAGAAGCCCAAGGGTTACTCCCCCGGCAGCTGCGGCAATCTTTGAACCTTTTTCCATGGCCTTAAGGTACAGGTACAAAAATATTATTTCAAGCAGAAGCGTCTGCATTCCGAGAAAAGCCACTCTGGAAAAAGTTATGTGCCAGCGGGAGCAGCAAAGCAAAAGAGCGCCGGCCAAAGCCGTCGCAGGATCCTTGAAAATCAACCGGAGCAGAAAGTAAAACACAGGTATGCTGAGTGCGCCCAAAAGCGCCGAAACCGCCCTGATGCCGGAAATATCCGCCCCAAAAATATGCGCAAAAGGCGCGGCAAGATAAAAAAACATCGCGGGCATCTGTGTGAAGCGGGTTATGAATACTCCGGGCAGTTTTCCTTCAAGTATGGCCCTCACTTCATTGCCGTTTTGCGCCTCGTCAAACCACACGCCCGCGGGCAGAGTTCCAAGATATGCAAATCTTATGGCAAGCGCGAAAACAAACAGCGCTGATACCGCCCAAATCTCCCACGCGGCAGCCCGGCCCGGGTTTTTTGATGCAGATTTTAAAACCTCATCCGTTATTAAATACACCGCACAGGCAAAAAGCGCCATACCACACAACATCAGCAATACAGCCTGCGGCTTTAATTTTTGTATGAAGAAAGAAAACACATACTGCCCCCAGGAAAGAAACACGAGCCCTGCGAAAAACAGGGCAAGTGCCGCAGCTTTTTTTCCGTCAGTTTTCAGGCTGAATGAAGCGTAAAGCCCCAGCGGCAGGCAGCACGCGGCAAGAAATGCGGCTTCCCAGGGGATTGAAGATGCAAAGAAAACAGGATGGATGAGAAAACCCGCCAGCGCCGCTATAAACAGCAATGAGTGAAGAAAATAATTTGTCCTGACCATAGCGCGGCTTTAAAAAAGCACTGCCTGGTCAGACTGCGGCAGGCCCTTTACTATCCCTTTGTCTTTCATAAATTCAATTACATTCTTGTTCAGTTTGGTGCGCTTTATAAGGTCCTCAACCGAACTGAACTTTCCTTTTTCGCGTTCGCAGGCAAGCTGCTCCGCGGCGACTTTTCCAAGCTGGGGTATGACGGTAAGCGGCGGAAGCACCCTGCCGTCTTGCACCGTAAAACGCACAGGATTTGATTCGTAGAGCGAAACCGGCGAGAACTCAACGCCCCTCTCACGCATCTCAAACAACACTTCCAAAACCTCCATTCTGGTCTCGTCTTTTTTCTTTCTGTCCTGCTCTTTTGTCATCTTGATTTCCCGCAGTTTCTTTCTGGCAGTGTCAGTATTTAGCAGCAGGTACTCGTATTCAAAACCGTCGTCAGCCCTGTTGAAATAATCGGCGTAAAAATGGGGCGGGTGGTGCACTTTTATGTAGGCGATCCTGACAGACATCATGGCATATGCCACCGCGTGCGCCTTTGGGAACATGTACTTTATTTTTTTGCACGAAGCTATATACCAGTCCGGTACTTTATGTTTTATCATTATTTCCTCGTCGGAAGGGTTCAGCCCTTTTCCTTTTCTCACCTGCTCTGTAATTTTAAAAGAAACTCCTTTAGGAAGCCCCTTTGAAATCAGATAATTCATTATGTCGTCCCTGACCGATATCACTTCCTTGAGCGTCGCAGTCTTATTAATGATCAGGTCTTTTGCGTTTCCCATCCACACGTCGGTGCCGTGAGACAGCCCTGCTATGAAAACAAGCTCGGTAAATGTTTTTGGTTTGGTGTCGTTTAACATCCCCCTGGAGAACTGCGTGCCGTACTCAGGCACTCCGAGAGTGCCTATCGGCAGGTCATAATTTGAAGCGTCCACTCCCAGGGACTTAAGCGAACTGAAAAGCTGCATCGTAGGCCCGTCGTCAAGCGGTATCTCTTCAAACTTTACTTTAAGCGCGTCGCAAAGGTGCTTGAACGAAGTCGGCATCTGATGCCCGAGCGCGTCAATTTTAACCAGAGCGTCGTGTATGTAGTGGTAGTCAAAGTGTGTGCAAAAACCCTTTTTATCCTTGTCCAGCTGGACAGGCGTAAACTCGTGAATGTCCCGCCCCTCAGGCACAAGCATCAGGCCTCCCGGATGCTGCCCCGTAGAACGTTTTACGTCCTTACAACCCATGGCAAGCCTGGTTTTTTCCGCCTCTTTAAGCCGCACCCCTGCCTTTTCCATATATTTGTTCATAAAGTCTTTTCTTACCGCGCTCTCCTGCAGCGTGCCTATAGTACCGGCACGGAAAACCTGTTTTTCTCCGAACATATCTATTACAAATTTGTGTATTCTTTCCTGATATTCACCCGAGAAATTAAGGTCTATATCCGGAACCTTGTCGCCTTTGAACCCCATAAAGGTCTCAAAAGGTATGTTAAATCCGTCTTTCATCATCTTTACCCCGCACTTGGGGCATTTTTTATCCGGCAGGTCAACTCCCGCAAGGTCTGTGTCCGCGAACTCAAAATGACCGCAGGGCCTGCACATATAGTGTGCCTTAAGCGGGTTGACTTCCGTTATACCGCAAAGGTATGCGGCATAAGAAGAACCTACAGAACCTCTCGAGCCTACTATGTAACCTTCCGCATTGCTTTTTTTGACCATCTCCATCGCTATCAGGTATAAAACCGAAAACTTGTTTCCTATAACCGCATCAAGCTCCCTGTCAAGCCTTGCCTTTACTTCAGGGTGTATGTTTTCACCGTAAAGCTCCAATGCACGCTCCCGGGCGGCACCCCTTATCCTCTCGTCAGCATCCGCGACTGCCGGCGGATTAAGCTTTTCGGGAACCGGTATCATTCCCGGCTCTATCATGGAAGCGACCCTGTTTGAATTTTCAATCACCGCGGCCCTTGCGTCGGCTTCACCCAGGTATTTAAATTCTTCCAGCATTTCGTCTGTATTTCTCAGGTACACTTCCGCATCTGACTCGCTAAAGCCCATGGCGAGCATTAAAAACTCCCTGTAGCGCCTGTCATTTTTGTCACGAAAATGTGCGTCGCAGGTGGCGACAAAAGGCTTCCCCTCTTTTTTTGCAAGGGCTATTATTTTTCTATTAATATCATGCAGCCCTGACAGCGAAACCTCCCCTTTTTTTACCAAAAAGGTATTGTTGGTATCGGGCTGAATCTCAAAATAGTCATAAAGCCTGGATATCTCGGTTATCTTTTCCTCCGGCTCGTTTCGCAGGAAAGCCTGATACACTTCCCCCATCCAGCAGGCGCTCCCAAGGATAAGCCCTTCCCTGTGTTCCATAAGAAGGCTCCTTGGAATTCTCGGTTTTTTGTAAAAATAGTGTATGTGAGACTTTGAAATAATTTTATACAGGTTTTGCAGCCCTGTTTTATTTTTTGCCAGTATTATTATGTGCCATGGCTTGACTTTTTCCTCTTTTTCTTCTTTATCCTCTTTTTTTGGCGGCTTTGCGTGGCGGTCTTCAACCAGGTACCCCTCCATCCCGAATATGAGTTTTGGAGAGCCCTTCTGTTCGATACACATCCTGTATGCTTCGTCCAGCGGCCTGTCTTTCATTTTTCCGTTTTCTTCGTATGAGAATATTTCCGGGTATTTTTTTTTAAGGTTTCCGGTTACCGTTTTAAACATCTCCGGGAATGCGTGCGCAACTCCGTGGTCTGTTACTGCAAAAGCCGGCATATTCCAGGCAAGCGCGGTTTCAACATAACTTTCAACCCCCAAAAGGCCGTCCATTGCGCTCATTTTTGTATGGGCGTGAAGTTCACACCTTTTTTCAGCCGCACCGTCTTTCCTCGTTTCCGGCTTCAGTATATTTATTCTTGTAACCCTGCCGGTTATTTCTCCGTCGCGCTCGTCGTATTTTGCCTCGGCCGACACCCGTGCATATTTAATCTTTTTTATCATTTTACCCAAATAATCGCCGGGCTTTAAAAAACAAAATAGTTTTACCGTATCCCTTTCATCCGTCAGATAAAATGTGACACGCAGGTAAGTCTCCCCGTTTTTGCGTCCGGTGAACTCCCTTACGCAGTTATCAGTGGTAAAAATTCTTCCCTCAAGTATATAGCGCCCCTCCTGCGATACATCTTCAACAGGTGTCAGTTTTCCTTTTATCTCTTCTTCTTTGATTACTTCACTTTCCGTAGTGTCGTCAGCCGCACCGACAGTGACCTTTGCCGTATAACTCTCCGCAGGCAGGGGTTTTTCGTCAGCGCCGCATATTTCAAACAAGACCTCAAGTTCCCTGCCAAAAAATGACTTTACCCCGCGCTTCACGTTAAACCTGAATTTGTCGTCAGACGCTGCCGATGCAAGCAGCCCTCCCACGCATTTGATTGTGAGTTTTCCCCCTTCCACACAAGGCTTTGCGTGCTCAAGTATGGCGCCTTCCTCTCCCAGCGATTCCGCAAAAAGCCCCCAGTATGCTGCAACAATATCGGCAGAGGGCATCGAATCGTCAAATTTAATCCTGAAAATAACCGGCACAGCCGAGGCGCTTTCCACGGCAGAGCCTATTATTGAAAATATCTCCGGGCTGACAATCCCCGAAAGTGAAATGCCTATAAAGGCGGCCTGCCCGTTTTTCCCTCCGCATACTTCAATTCCTGAAAAACTTATGAGCCCGGTTTCCCCGGCAGGGAACTTTCCCTCAAACAAAGGTATTATTTTTTCTTTTGTTTTGGCCTCATCTATATAAATAATAAAATCTTCGTTTTTCATTTGCAGCCTTTCATTCAGCGGTTTTTGATTATCTTTGAAAGCCTGCCCGCGGCGGTTAAAACCGGGTCCCAAACAGGCGAAAACGGAGGAGCGTATGCAAAATCTATATTTTTTAACTCCTCAATCGTCATCTCATTATACAGAGCGGCTGATAATAAGTCTATTTTTTTTGCCGAAGTTTCCCCGCCCGCAATCTGTGCGCCGAGCAGTTTGCCCGTAGCTCTGTCACAGGTAAGTTTCACATATATGCGCGAACCGCCCGGGTAATAACCCGGCTTTGTAACTGATTTGATAAGCACTGACTCCGCGTCCAATCCGCGGCGCTTTGCTTCCGCCGCGGTCAGGCCTGTCCTGCCGGCTTCTATTGAGAAAAACTTAAAAACCACAGGAGCGCACGTGCCTTTATATTCGGTTTTAACCCCGGCTGCGTTGTATCCGGCGGCCCTGCCCTGCCTGTTTGCAATAGTCCCCCTCGGAAAATACATTTTTTCTTTTGTAACGTAATTATAAACATTTGCACAGTCACCTGCGGCAAAAACACCCTCTGCGCTTGTCGCGCAGTAATTGTCAACATCAATCGCGCCGCGTTTATCAAGCCTGATACCCGCCTGCTCCGCAAGGGCTGTATTTGGTTTCATCCCCCTGCTTACAAATACAAACTCAGCTTCCCGGGTAAAATCCGCATATGATATTTTCATCCCGCCATCGACTCTTGATATACCTTTAGGCGCGGGGGTTTTCAATATTTCCACACGGTTGCGGGCGGCTTCCTCCTCTATCAAGGCGGCGATATCCTCATCCAGCCACCAGCAAAGATGACGTCCGCTGACTGAAAGTGTTATATGTTCTACGCCCCGCTGCCTGAATACTTCGGCAGCTTCCAGGGCTATATGGCCTTCGCCGATTATGTGGGCGGTGTTTGGTTTATTTTCATTTATGAATTGTTTGAGCCTGATTCCGTCTTCAAGGGTCCTCAGGGTATATACGCCCTCCGACCCGATGCCCTCCACAGGCGGCAGGTAAGAACAGGCTCCGGTTGCAATAATCAGGCTGTCATATTTTTCTTCGGACAGCGCGCCTGTTTCAAGATTCTTTACGGTAACATTCCGCCTTGCAATATCAATCCGTGCTGCCTCGCGGTATGTAAACGCCTTAACCCCTTTTTGCACAAGCGCCTTTTCAGGGGTAAGAGCCAGAAGGTCTGTATATTCCTGTTTTTCATTTCCGACAAAATAAGGAAGGCCGCACGCCCCGTAAGAGATGTGCCCCCCTTTTTCACAGACTATTACTTCATTGTCCCCGCCGCATCTTTTGGCCTGCGCTGCCGCGCTCATACCCGCCGCAACCCCGCCTATAACTATTATCTTTGCCATGCCACAGGCACCAGCCTTCCGCGCGGCCCGGATAAGGGCCTATAGTTTCATTATTTTTTTTACGTCTTTCCTTATCCTCTTTCTCAAAAATTTATCATGATACGCATATTTTAAAACAGTCAGTATGTACTCGTACTTGTCGCCGGTATCGCATCGCAGCCCCTCAAACTCGCAGGCAAGCATCCCCTCTTCCGCCATTACCATCCGAAGCGCGTCGGTAAGCTGTATCTCGCCTTTTGCGCCGGGTTTTGTCATCCTTATAAATTCAAAAACCGACGGCGGCAGCACGTAGCGGCCCACTATGCCCAGATTTGAAAAAGCCTCGCTTATTTTCGGTTTCTCGGCCATATCTTTTACTTCATAAAGCCTTTTACCGGCTTTTTCAGGCTTGATAATCCCGTAAGAACTTACCATGTTTTTCGCCACGCGCTCAACCGCAAGAACGGGCTTGTTGTTTTTCTTCGCGGCGTCTATCAGCTGCTTCATCGCCGGTTTTTTGGAAATTATAAGGTCATCGGGAAGAAACACGGCAAAATATTCTCCGCGCGCAAAGTGCTCGCCGTGAAGTATCGCGTCGCCCAACCCCTTTGCCTCGGTCTGTATTACGGATTTACGCGTAAAATTATAGGGCACCCTCGCAAGTTCTTTCAGTATGTCATGTTTCTTTTTTTTCTTAAGGTGCATCTCCAGGTCAAAATCCCTTTTAAAATAGTTCTCTATGGACTCCTTGCCTTGCGATGTCACAAAAAGAATCTCGTCAATACCGGAGGCAAGAGCCTCTTCTATTATCAGATGAATCGCGGGTATGTCAAGTATGGGCAGCATTTCCTTGGGTACCGCCTTTGTATATGGAAGAAACCTCGTCCCCAAGCCCGCAACCGGTATTATTGCCTTTTTGATTTTTATCATCCCTGCCCCTTTTTTATTATCTCTGCCGTTTTAGCGGCCATATAATCCTTTATTTCCGAGCCGCTTTTCATCTTGAGAGCCGCCTCGCCCGCTTCGCGCGCTTCGCTGAAAGTTATCGACCTTATTATTTTTTTGACGGCAAGAAGCGAAGAAGGGCTGACAGACAGTTCGTCAACTCCTATTCCCACAAGCAGCACCGCAAGCTGAGGCGCGCCTGCCATTTCGCCGCACACAGATACTTTAATGTTGTTTTTGTGAGCTCCCTCAACGGTCATTTTTATAAGCTTCAGAACCGCGGGGTCAAAAGCACTGTAGTATTTTGCAACGGATTCATTTCCCCTGTCAACAGCGAGCGTGTACTGTATCAGGTCGTTTGTACCGATGCTGAAAAAATCAACCTTCTTGGCTAAGTCATCCGCCAGAAGCGCCGCCGAAGGAACCTCTATCATCGTTCCGACTTTTATCCCCCTGTCAAAAGCCACCTTTTTAGCGGAAAGTTCCTCTTTCACCTCTTCAAGAAGCTTTTTAGCCTCGTCAATTTCCTCTATGATTGTCACCATAGGGAACATTATCTTTACCTGGCCAAACGCCGAAGCGCGCAGTATCGCCCTTAACTGCAGTTTAAATATATTTGTGTTCAAAAGCGAAAGCCTGATGGCCCTCAGCCCCAAAAACGGGTTTTGCTCAGGCTGTATCTTAAAATATGGAAGGAATTTGTCGCCGCCTATATCAAGCGTCCTGATAGTAACCGGTTTTCCCTGCATGGCATCAATTACGCTTTTATAGGAGTTAAACTGGTCCTCTTCCGACGGAAGGCTGGTCTTGTTTATGTAAACAAACTCGGTTCTGAAAAGCCCTATCCCCTCGGCATTATTTGCCGAGGCCGTGCCGGCTTCTTCCGGAAACTCTATGTTTGCCATAAGACCCACTTTGTAACCGTCTGTAGTTTTTGCCTCAAGCTTTATAAGCCTTTTTAATATCCTTACCCTGCTGATGTAAGCCTGCCTCTCAGCCTTATATACATTTAACGCCTTTTGTCCGGGATTTACTATCACAAGCCCCTTTTCGCCGTCTATGATTACCATGTCACCTGTCTTTACGTTGTTTATCATATCCCTTACGCCCACAACCGCCGGTATTTCAAGCGAACGCGCAACTATAGCCGTGTGGGACGTCGCCCCTCCTACTTCAGTCACAAAACCCAGCACCTCTTTTTTATCCATCTCCGCCGTATCGGCGGGGGAAAGGTCTCTGGCTATGACTATGTACTGGTCATCGGGGCGTTCTCCTTCGCCGGGGTCGCTTTGAGCCAGGTTTTTCATCACCTTTTCAATCAGGCCGTTAACATCCCTGCTTTTTTCCTTTAGATAGCTGTCTGCTATCCTGTCAAAAAACTGCATATATTCTTCGTGCACCTTTTTCAGGGCATATTCGGCATTTACAAGGTCTTCACGAATGATTTTTTCACTTTTTCCTATTACGGAAGAATCCTCCAAAAGCAGTATATAAGCGTTAAAAATATCTGCCTCGCTGTTGCCTATGTCAAAAACAACCTTTTCCCTTATCGCCAGCACCTCAGCTTTTGTTTTATCCACAGCCTGCCTGAACCTTTTAACTTCAGACTCCGCCTCTGCCGGTTTTATGCTCTTTTTGGAGACAGAAGCGGTCCTTGCCGACACAACGTAGGCTTTGGCTATAACTATTCCCGGCGAAGCCGGTATCCCTTTTAACATTACTCTTTCTCCCCGAATTTATTTTTTACAATTTTAGAAAGCGCACCCACGGCTTCTTTGGCGTCCTGGCCTGCGGCCTTTATCTCAATAACACTGCCCTGCGTGGCTATAAGCGTCATAAGCCCCATTATTGATTTTCCGTCCGCTTCCACGTCGCCGTTTATAACCTTTATGGAAGACTTAAATTTTTCCGATTCCTTGACAAACACAGCCACAGCCCTTAAGTGAAACCCGAGCTTGTTTATAACTTCAACTTTCAGCGAATATTCCATTTAAACTCTCCTATTTATATTATATATGAAAAAACTATGCATATAACAACCGTCCCAAGAAACACCTGAAAAACGGTTCTCTTTTTTTTAAGAGCCAGCGCCATAAAATAATATGCCGCACACATCAGCAGAGTATCGGCCGGCCTTGCCTCTATTATTGTGAGCTCTTTTACCGCAAGATAACAGGCAAGCACGGCGCCCCCCAGGCCTATGCCTACAACCTTTATGCTTTTCATCAGATCCTGAAACTTCACCTTTTGTATTAATATGAAAAGTTCCCTGTAATTGTAATATGACTTCGCCAGCAGATAATACTTAATAACTGCTTTAGGCACGTTAAATACAAACAACGATACGGCCGCGGCGGCTATAACACTTTCATTTGTAAAACCTCCCAGCAGCACTATTGCCGCACCTGTCAGCAGCGCAAAGGGCTTGATTCCCGACCAAAAAAGCGAGTCGCCTATAGCCGCAAGCGGCCCCATAATCCCCATCTTTGTGTTTTCTATCTCCGATTCCTTTCTTGCCTGGTCGTCATCGGGAAGTTCCTCTTCCAGCTTGGCCATAACACCGAGCGCGGCTGAGGCAAAGAAAAAGTTGGTATTAAAAAAATTCATATGCCTTTTCACCGCGGCCGCCAGTTTTTCCCTGTCCCCTCCGTAGATGATTTTAAGCAGCGGGTAAATGGCAAAAAGGAACCCCGCGTTCTGCAGCCTTTCAAAATTCCAGGAAGCCTGAAGAAAATTCAGCTTCAACCCGGCCCCAATCAGGCTTTTTGCCTTTATTTTATTCATTTTGCCGCCGCCTTCGGCGTGCGCCATATTGTATTGTAAACCACAAACACCCCTACAAAAACCACACCGGCCATATACAAGTAGGAATTAACACCCGGCACCAGAAGAAAAATAAAGTATGTTGCCGCAAATACAATGCCGTGAAACCAGGCCCCGGTTTTTGTCCTGAACATATCAAAAACCACGGCAAAACCCAGCGCCGGCAGAAAAAGAAAAGCCCTGTCAAGGCCCTTTATAATCTGATAAGGCATTGTTCCGAATATTTTGGCGCCAAGCAGTATTGCAAAAAGAAAAAATACAATATACCCTGCAAAATCCCTGAAAAACTTCGCTCCCAGAGTCAGAACGTGCACGGCGTTAACACAGCTCACTTTCCCGGACAAGATCCTTTTTTCAAAAGCATTAACTATTTTTGTATTAAGCTTCCTGTTCCATATATCCATCTGACCTACGAAGTAACCCATACCCGCGCCGCCGATAAGCACAAACATTATTATCACCGACGGCTTGACTGCGGGAAAAGCCCCCGTCATATATATCGCCGCGGCGGTTGAAGTCACCGCTATTGCCGAGGAAGAGGGCGGCACAAACGCCCCCACAGGAGGCATCATCCATACCAGCTGGACAAGCGAGCCTATAAGAGCTCCTGTCTGGACGTCTCCGAGTATGAGCCCCGCAATGCTGCCTGTAATTACAGGCTGCGAAAACAGGTTCATCCCGAAAAAGTAGGCATCAAGCTCCAGCAGGGCGGCGATAAAAGCCAGCAAAAGATACTTTTCAAAGCCTGTAAGCAGTATCATGGTTTCCATTACTTGCCCCGATCCTTTCTAGGCCCCGGTTTCATACCAAACTTTTCTTCAATGGCTTTGAGAGGGTTTTTCTTCTGGTCGGTAGGCACCATTCTTACTTCCAGATCCGTTCCCATCTCATATAGTTTCAACAGCATTTCCACGTCATTTACGT
Organism: uncultured Spirochaetia bacterium; assembly: GCA_964349515.1. Lineage (GTDB taxonomy): Bacteria > Oederibacteriota > PGYV01 > PGYV01 > CAYGHG01 > CAYGHG01. The sequence goes on along the minus strand of CAYGHG010000033.1, from coordinate 8,402 downwards.
CAGCGAAAACAGCGTCAAAAAGCCCTGTCTTTGACTTTGAAAAGTGCATTCCGCCTATGTTTATTTCACCCAGCCTCCCGCCCTGTTCGGCCGTGCGCAGAGCGTCTTCAGGAGTCCTGAAAAGCACTATTACCCTGCTGTCATCAAACTCTCTTTTACTTATGCGCCCTGCGCCTTCCTGTATTCCCAGTATGGACAGTTCTATTTCTGTCGGAGTTGCCATCCTGAAAAGAAATTTCTGCATATCATTTGCGGCAACTTCATCGCTTATGACCGCTATGTGGTCGGCTTTGAGGTCCGTCGCCCATCCGACTACAACCTGTCCGTGTATCAATCTGTCGTCTATCCTTGCGAGAAGTACGGGCATGCCTACCTCTTTTTCATCATAGACTTTACATCAACTATGGTCTTTTCTTTTTTTGCCATCATTGCCGCACATAACTCTTTCGGGCTCATCGAGGATTTCATAACAGCCTCTATAACAAGCGGCATATTAAATCCGGTAATAATTTCCACGTTTTCATCTGCGCCGTAAAGCGCCAGAGAGGCGTTGCACGGCGTTCCTCCGAGCATATCGGCAAAAATAACCAGGCCGCCTTCGGCTTTCATCCTGTCAGCCTCGGTCTTTAGGCGCATTGTAAAGTCCTCCAGCCGCTCATCTTTTGATATGCATAGGGCTGAAAGATTTCCCCTGTCCCCCACGACAGCGCCGACCGTTTCTTTCATCGAAACCGCCAGAGTGTGGTGCGAAATAATAAGTATGCCGGTCATTTTTCCCTCTTTTATACTATCATGTTTTTCATCAGGATTCTCGCCAGCCTTTGCGGTGAGTGCCTTATGAATTCACCTTCGTCAAAAAGCTGCCCTTCAATAAGTTTTACGCCCAGCAAGTGCAGCCTGTCCCTGTCAACACGCACGGGATAGGCACCTTCTCCCGCGTAACGGGTTAACAGCTGCTCTCCCGGCAAAACGTTGTTTGCCACAACATAGTCTATCACCCTGCCGCCTGCGTGGTCAATGATTGCCTTTACATGGTCGGAAACTGTAAAACCGTCCGTTTCGCCGGGCTGAGTCATTATATTGCATATATAAATTCTGAGCTGTTTTGAGCCCTCCAGAGCTTCCCTTATGCCCGGAACCAGCAGATTTGGCATTATGCTGGTATAAAGGCTGCCGGGCCCGATGACTACCACATCCGCCTTTTTTATCGCTTCAACTGCATGTACATATGGTTTGCAGTCCGCAGGTTCAATAAATACTTTTTCAATAACCCCGCCTGATTGCGGAATATTTGACTCGCCGTGAATTTCCCTGCCGTCTTTGAGTTTTGCCCTCAACTGTATATTGTCAAGAGAAACAGGCAGCACTTCGCCCTGAATAGCAAGCACTTTTGACGATTCATTTATCGCCATCGGAAAATCTCCGACGACGTGTGTGAGCGCCGTCAGAAATATATTTCCGAAATTATGCCCCGACAAGTCATCCCCTTTTTCAAACCTGTATTTAAACAGCCTTCCTAAGAGCGCCTCTTCATCAGCCAGGGCGACAATGCAGTTCCTGATATCACCCGGCGGCAGTATCTGGTAGTCTTTTCGAAGCCTTCCTGACGAGCCTCCGTCATCCGCCACAGTTACAACAGCTGACAGGTTGGATGTGTACCTCTTCATCCCGCGCAGGACATTAGGCATCCCTGTTCCGCCGCCAATAGCCGCTACTTTCGGCCCGCGCTTAAGTTTCGCCTTTCTGTAAGCCATGTTTATGAAATCTTTTTCCCTGTTCGGCATGAATATCGTGAGCACGGAAAAATAAGCCCTGCGTGCCGCAAGAATTATCCCTCCGACCCCCAGAAGAAGAAGCAAATAATCAAGGGCTTTGAGCTGCTGCAGCCTGTAAAAAATCCAGTCTATATTAAAGGCTTCAAACCTTATGTGGCTGAAGAGGCTCCCGATAAACCCCGAAAACCCTGCGATAATAACTATTATGCTGAGAATAAAAAGAAATACCCACCTTTTTATTCTTATCCCCGGATAAAGCCATTTGTTCATTTTAGCCATCAGCCCTCGCCCTTCTCATCAGGTTAATAATCCTTTCATCAACATCTTTTGCCGTATTGATGCCCATATATTTCAGCCTGCGTGTCATCGCTGCCGCCTCTATTATCACGCTTAAACTTCTTCCCGGTTTTACCGGCAGGGTTATTTTTTGCACCTTAGCCCCCAGTATTTCTTCATGTTTTTCCTCAATGCCAAGCCTTTCATATTCCTTGCCCTTTACCCAACTTTCAAGGTGGACATTCAGGTCTAATTGCTTTTCTTCTTCCACCGCGCCTATGCCGAAAAGGTTCTTAATGTCTATTATCCCCACACCCCGTATCTCCATATGGTGCTTTATTATTCCCGCGCCCCTGCCTTCCAGCCTGCCGCCGCCTATTCTGGTGATTTCAATAATATCGTCCGTTATGAGCCTGTGCCCCCTTTTGACAAGTTCCAGGGAAACCTCGCTTTTTCCGATTCCGCTTTTTCCCGTTATCATAACCCCCACGCCGTATATGTCTACAAGCGTACCGTGAACGGTTACTTTAGGCGCGAGTTTTCTTTCAAGATATATCATGGAAGAGCTTATTACTTTAGTAGTATATTCACCGGTACCCAGCACCGGCGTTTTTGTTTTTTCAGCGCAATCAAAAAAAATCTTTGGCGGCTTGAGCCCTCTCGCCACAACAACACAAGGCAGGCCGTAAGAAAAAAACTTTTTCAGTATTCCTGCAGTTTTTTTTGAGCCGGCACTTTTCAGGTAGGAAAACTCGGTCATTCCAAAAACCTGTATTCTGTCCGCGGGAAAGTATTCAAAATATCCGGCAAGCGCAAGCCCGGGCCTGTTAATATCAGGCACTCTTATTATGTTTTCGGCAAGAGTTTTTTTACCCGACAGAACAGACAAATCGAGATTCTTTTTATTGTCGTTAAAAAAATCCGCCACGGTTATTTGTTTCATCTAAGGCTGCTCCTTCCCTCCGCGGCGCAAAGCCGCCGGGAACTACTGCTTTGTCTTCTCTTCTTCTTCTATTATCTGGAGTATTTCAGCCTTATCTTTTGCGTCTATGATTTTGCGCCTGTAGTACTTGTTTTTAAGGAAATTTGAAACTCTTGCCAGCGCTTTAAGCATAAGGCCTGCGGCTCCTTCAGGGGCGAGAAGAAGAAAGAAAATGTGTACTTCTTCCCCGTCAAGAGCGTCAAAATCAACGCCTTTTTTCGAAACGCCAAACGCGGCTGTAAGTTCTTTTACCCCTTTTGTCTTGCTGTGAGGTATCGCGATCCCCTGGCCCACGCCGGTGCTTCCCAGCTCTTCCCTTTCAAGAAGCGATTCAATAGTAACCTTCTTGTCGGTAATGGCATTTTTCTTGCTGAGCATTTCCACGAGTTCTTCTATCGCTTCTTTTTTTGTTTTTGCCTTTATGTCAAGCTCAATAGAATCTTTGTCAAGAAAATCCATAATCCTCATCATTCATTCACCTCTGTCAGTATTTGGAAATGGTCAGCCCGTATTTGCCGTCTTTTCTTTTTCTTAACAGGCAGACCTTGTTAAAATCGGCATTAAAAAACAGCATAAAACCGTCGTCGCTGATTCCGAGTTCTTCAATTGCTTCTTCCGTATTCATGGGCTTAAGAGCCTGAAGCTCTTCTTCCACTATTTCATTGTATTTCTCGCCTTTCATCGTACTGACCGACGATATGTTGGCCAGGATGTTGATGCGTTTGCCCCCCCTGCTTTTGTCGTGTTTGGTAACTTTATCCTTGTGCTTTTTTATCTGCTTTAGAAGTTTTTCCTCAAGCCCGTCAAACGAAGAGTACATGTCTTTTGTTTCAACCCTGGCGGTGAATTTATGGTCTTTCGAATAAAGGTTCGCTTCCGCGATATGCCTGTACTTCTGCACCTCAATTATTACATGAAGCTCCCCGTTGTCCTTAAAATCAAAGTACCCGTCAAGTTTTGAAAACTTCTTTACCACATAGCTCTTAATGGATTTTGTAAGGTCTATATGCCTTCCCGTGATTGATATCTTCACCGGATATGCCTCCTTTTACCGCCTGTTTTTTACCGCTTTTTTACGGCAATATTAAGAAATTATCACAATAAACCGTGCTTGTCAAACACTTTGAATTAATTACTTTTTCCTTACCACAGCCGGCAGGATTTCAAGCTGCTCCCTGTATTTGGTGACAGTCCTTCTTGATATTTTTATGTTGTGGTTATTAAGTATTTCCGCAATCTGAGTATCTGTCAGGGGGGCTGATTTGTCTTCATTTTCTATAATCGAAGCTATCCTGTCCCTGACAGAATTGCTTGAGACCACGCCTCCTCCGGCAACATTCAGTTTGGATGAAAAGAAAGCCTTGAGCGGCAGGACGCCGTAGGGCATCTGTATGTATTTGTTCGAAACAATCCTGCTTATGGTGGACTCGCTTAAATCTGTTTTTCCCGCTATTTCTTTGAGTATCAGGGGCTTCATTTCCCCTTTTTCGTTTTTCAGGTAGTCTTTCTGCACTTCTATTATCGTTTCAACAACCGCTTTAATCGTCTTGTTTCTTTCTGCCAGGGCGGTCATAAGTGTTTTAATCCTGTTTTCATACCCTTTTATAAACTCTTTTGTCTCCGGCTTTGCCCCAAACTGCTTTATCATCGAGGTGTTCTGCCTTACTTCAGGGGTTTCCCCCGCCATCTCTATCACAAATTCCCCGTTTTCCGCAGTCACTATTATATCAGGCACTACGCTGCGGGCCTCATTAACCGAATAATTCATTCCCGGATAGGGCGACAGCTCTTTAATATCCTCAAGGGTTTTTTTAACATCGTCTTCTTTCACTTTGAAAAAAGCCGCTATTTTCTGATATTGCTGTTTGGCCATCATATCAAAACAATTCTCTATTAACCTGTATGCAAGCGTATCCTGCTTTTTTTTCATTCGAAGCTGTATCATCAGGCTTTCCCGTGCACTTGAAGCCCCGACACCCGCAGGCTCAAGAGTCTTAATAAATTCAATTGCCGCCGCGGCTGTTTTTACATCAATATTTTTATCCGACGCTATCTGCTCGGGGGTTTCCTCTATAAAGCCTTTCTGATTTACATAATGTACCGTTTCAACAAGCACGGGATACAGCCCGTCATCTATATTCAGAGAGTTTAACTGCCTGATGAGTTCGGAATGAAGGTCTTTTTTTTCTTCGGCGTGTATGCTGTTATATGTGAAATCATTGAGTTTTCCTATTTCAGGGTTGTATTCGGATTCATAGGCACCCGACCTGTCAGCTGATTCCGGCTCATAAAGCCCTTCATATTGCGAGCCGCTCAACTCTTCAAAACCTTCCCTTACTGTAGCCGAAGCTATGTCTTCCGTAGCTTCGTTTGGTTTTTCGTACGCGGCGTCCGGGACGGAATCAACTGGGTTTTTAGGTCCAGCGCGGTACTCTTCGGTTTCATCGCCGTCAAATTCAGGAGAGGACTCGAAGTCAGCCTGGTTTTTTTCATTACCGGATTCATCCTGCTCGGGCCATTCCACAGATTCAATAAGCGGGTTGTCCGCTTCTTCTTTGTCAAAAATGTCACGCAGGTCCATTCTCGCAGCGCTTAACACCTCAATTTTGAGGCGCATTTCAGGGGTGAGTTTCAATCCCAGTTCGGTTTTAAGGCTGTGGCTTAAGTTAAGGTCGTTTGAAGGCGTCACAATTGCCCTCCCTCTTTCCGTGAAACTTCCCCGCTGATGTTACCTTTTGATTTTGAGATACAGAACCGCCGCTGCTATTTTCATTATCTCGGCAGGCACAAATACTGCAAACCCGCTGATTAACGCAGCGTTAAAAGGCACTTTATAAACAAGGCACAGATGCAGCGTCCCCATAGAAAGTATTATAAAAGAACCCGCAGCAAATACAAGCGCCATAGAAAGCATGTTTTCAGGCAAATGTTTTTTAATCGAAACCATTATCATTCCGGCAACAATAAAACCTGCCAGGTATCCGGCAGTCGGCCCTACAAAAGCAAGCCCTCCGGCCAAACCGGCAGCAAAAACAGGGGCTCCTACAAGCCCTGCAAAAATATAAACCGACTGTGATATGCCGATTTCCCTGGTGCTGAGATAATAAACGGCTACAAATAAAAACAACGTCTGCAGGGTAAAGGGAACCGGGCTGAGAGGTGTAAAAACCTTTATCATAGCGCCGGCAAAAGCCAGAACTGCGAAAAGTGAGATTTTGAGCAATGAAGATGCGTCCCTGCTTACTACCAAAGGCCTGTTGAGTACAGCTGTAAGATTTTTTATCATGTGCCACCTCAATTTTTTTGTTGATTTTATATTATAAAACGGGCCTTGTCAAGTTTATAAAAAAACTGCCTGCCACTATTTTACGGCGACTTTTTCAAACTTTCTTGAAATTATGCCTGAATTAGCATCTTTGTATTCAATTACAATTATGTATATGCCGTTTGAAACGCTCCTGCCTGACGCTGATTTCTTATCCCAAACAGCTTTAAGCCTGGGCGATAAAACTGACGGGACATTTTTTATTATTTCCCCGCCTATATTGTAAATCTTGACCCTTACCCATTCCGCATTAACCGCGTCTGCTTCAAACTCTATGGACCCGGGTTTCATAAATATTGCCGTGTTGACGATTGACGCGCTGCTTTCCGCGACAAGGTCAATATGCTTTTCGCTTATGAATTCATTGCCGTTCTTGTCAGTTGTCCTGACCACAACCAGATACCTTCCTGTGGCGGACATGATGCCGTATTTATCTTTTCCGTCCCAGTCGCCTATTATTTCACCGCTTGTATTTCTCATGTACAGCCTGTTTATACCGTTGGCGCGGAAAGGAGAAACACTGAATATAAAATTCTGCACTATTACAGAACTGTAAGAAACCGCAAGTTCCCTTACAGCCTCTCCGTTTATGTCATATATAGTTATGCGTACTGTATTCTCACCCCTCGGGGTGGGGGTCGGCGTGACCGAAGGAGTGGCGGTCACAGTAGGGATAATGGTCCGGGTAGGTGTATTTGTATATTCCTGCGTAGGTGATACAGTAGCAGTCGCTTCAGGAGTCTGTGTCTGAGTGACAGTCATTTCAGGCGTAAAAGTCACCGTGTCTGTCAGAGCCGGCGTGACTGTCTCTGTTACTGTCTGTGTAACAGTATCTGTTATTGTTGATGTAACAGTTTCCGTTATCGTCGGAGTTATCGTTTCCGCCATTGTCTGCGTTATTATTTCAGTTATTGTTTCAGTTACCGTCGCCGTATCCGGCGGGGTAACTGTGGATGTCGGCGTTATCGTTTCTGTTACCGAAGATGTTGCTGTTTCAGTTATGGCCGGCGTTGTTGTCTCAGTTACGGTCAACGTTGTTGTTTCAGTTATGGTCTGCGTTTCCGTTTCTGTTATGGCAGGCGTTGTTGTTTCAGTTACGGTCTGCGTTACCGTTTCGGTAACCGTCGGCGTTGTTGTTTCAGTTACGGTTGAAGTTGCCGTTTCAGTTACGGTTGGTGTAGCTGTTTCAGTTACGGTCGGCGTTGTTGTCTCTGTTATTGTCTGCGTTGCAGTTTCAGTTACGGTTGGCGTTGCAGTTTCAGTTACGGTCGGTATAACTGTCTCTGTTATGGTCTGCGTCGCCGTCTCAGTTACGGTCGGCGTTGTTGTCTCTGTTATTGTCTGCGTTGCAGTTTCAGTTA
>CAYGHG010000033.1:298-583 GCA_964349515.1 uncultured Spirochaetia bacterium | reverse complement strand
CGGTTGGCGTCGCCGTTTCAGTTACGGTCGGCGTTGTTGTTTCAGTTACGGTTGGTGTAGCTGTTTCAGTTACTGTAGGCGTTGTTGTTTCAGTTACAGTCGGTGTAACTGTCTCTGTTATGGTCTGCGTCGCCGTTTCAGTTACGGTCGGAGTAACTGTCTCAGTTATGGTCTGCGTTGCCGTTTCAGTTACGGTCGGTGTTACTGTCTCTGTTATGGTCTGCGTCGCCGTCTCTGTTATGGTCTGCGTCGCCGTTTCAGTTACGGTCGGAGTAACTGTCTCAG
>CAYGHG010000033.1:0-198 GCA_964349515.1 uncultured Spirochaetia bacterium | reverse complement strand
TTATGGTCTGCGTTGCCGTTTCTGTTACCGTCGGCGTTGTTGTCTCAGTTACAGTCTGCGTTGCCGTTTCAGTTACGGTCTGCGTTGTTGTTTCAGTTACGGTCTGCGTTGCCGTTTCTGTTACGGTTGGTGTTGTTGTTTCTGTTACGGTCTGCGTTGCCGTTTCAGTTACCGTTGGCGTTGTTGTTTCCGTTATGG
>CAYGHG010000032.1:5394-24507 GCA_964349515.1 uncultured Spirochaetia bacterium | reverse complement strand
ACCCCCAAGACTACAGCACTCCCGCCCGAATGTGAATTACGGCGGTCAATTTTCCATTTTCGATTTTCGGTATTGCAGTCCTTGAAAAAACGGCAGCAATGCCGGCCTTTTGTTTTTCAAGTTCAAAAACCGAGAAACCGGGAAATACCCCCAAGACTACAGCGCTCCCGCCCGAAAGTGAATTACGGCGGTCAATTTTCCATTTTCGATTTTCAGTATTGAAGTTTTTTGTTTTCAGAAAAAAAGAAAGCCGGGAGGTACTGACAAGACAGCAGCACTTCCGGCCAAAAGCGGATAGCAACGGCAGTTTTCAGAGTTTGTCTTCATTACAACTTCAAACAGGCGCAATGATTATAAGCCTTTTTTCGTTACGGAAAAACTCCTACCTTTTAATGCCTTCCTGAATCATAATCTGTTCATTGTACTCTCGATTTTCCTGCTTGGTCTTCTGCACAAAATAACCTATCACAATAACGATGACGATTAAAATTATCCAACCCAGTGCTTTTTTCATAACCGCCCCCTTTTCAAAGGTGTTTTTTTCCTGCCGGTATATTCAACAACTATAAAAATATTACTGATTTTTAAACACTACAATTTGCGCCGCCTAATCCCTTGAGATTATGTAAACAGTCTCCCCCTCTTTTACCATATTCAGCTGTTCCCTTGCGGCGCGTTCTATGAATTCTTTATCCCCATAGAGGTTTCCTATACGGGCCTCTTTTTCCTTGTTTTCAACAGATAACCTTTCAATTTCGGTATTCAGGGAATCCCTTACAGATTTCATCTCAAAGTAGGTATATCCCGTCCTGAATACAGTAAGAACCACAAGAACGGCAAAAAGCGCCAGCCCTATATGTTTGAAGGAAAAACCCTCTCTCATCGCGTTTTTGAAAAATCTTATCTTCATTTGTGGTGGTCCCACGGCTTGAATATATGCATCAGCTTCCTGTCCTCCCACGATTCCTTTAAATCCGGAAAAACATTATGCTTTTCGTATATGAGTATCGCAGCGTTAAGCTGTGAAATGTACATATATGTTAGCGAAATAAACGGAAGAAGAAAAATCGGAAAAAGCGAAAGCAGAGCGTATATGGTCGGAATTTTATTGCCATACACAAACCCCAGCCCCACATAGCCGAACAACAGCAGGTATCCGAAAATAACCACAGTAAATATTGTTGAAAAAGGCGCTGTCATTACCATAAGGGCGGCCTTTTTGTAGGAGATGAGCACCCGTTTTTTTTCATCAAGGGCCATAATAGGGAGTATGTATATCTGCATCAGCAGGAAAACAATCATCACCCAAAGGCCTATGCCTCCCAGTATTATGGCCGGTATCTTATAGGATGAAATCATCTCCCTGTAAAACTGGACCGCTGTATAAAACAGTGCAAAAGCCGAGGCATTGATCACGAATACAGCTCCCCCTTTCAGTGATAAAAGCTTTATCCCCGCGAGGAGCTCCTTAAACAGCCCCTCTTTATCACGGAGCATTATCACCTTTCCCCAGTAACTCATAGCAGCCGGCGCAAGCAGATGCCAGACAAAAACCATGGCAACAACCGCTTCGGCGTAAAGCTTCATTTTCATAAATAGTATGACAAAAGTACCGAATATGACAGCAAATAAGATAAGGTTTGTTATTATGCCTTTAAATAGGTTGTCGTAGAATACCCAGAAATTTCTCTTAAGCAGCCTTGAGAACATTTATAGCAGTTTTTCAAGCTCGGGGATAGATTTCTTGAGCTCCAGCCTGCCCCTTCCGAGGTTGCCGTCAAGGCTGAGCGCAAGAGTTATGAAATATCCCGCCCCGGCTGTCATCATTATCATAGTCGCTTTTTCAGTTGATATCAGCACTTCCGTAGTCTTGCCGAGCCCGAAGCTTGTGGAGGCTTTCTTCGCGCTGCTTATGATAGTTGAGTACTCTGCTCCCGCAGCGGTTATGTCAAAATCTGATTTCGCCGAGAACTGGTCTATGGCGATTCCGTCGTCACCTATAACAGCGGCGCCTATCGCACCGTCAACATTCTCTACAAGTTTCTGTAAAAGTGTCTTAAAATCCATTTAATCACAGCCTCCGCTTATTTTAGCTAAGCGCTTTTTTGATGCTCTCAACAACATTTTTCAGCACAAGCTTCATCTTACCCATATTTATATTCTCATCGCCGATCATAAAGAGCACTCCGGTCATTATCTCGGTAAAAAGCAGCTGCCCTTTTTCCGCCTGTATTACCACCTGGTTCAACTTCCCCTGCTTCATGTTTTTTACCGATTCTTCAGTTTTATTTACTATTGAAGTAATCAGCCTTCCGGTTTCTGCCTCATTTATACTTTTCGGAACCACGCTTGCAAGTATTGTTCCGTCTCTTAACAGGAAGAAAGTCCCTACTATGCCTTCAACTTCATCGCCCATTTTTTTAAGTATTGCCTCCACCTGTTTGCCTCTTGAAGCGTCTGCTTTGACTTCCTGCGGTTTGGCGGGCTCTGCCTTTTTTTCTTCCGGCTTTACCTCAGGCAGTTTTGCTTCAGGCGCTTTCTTCTCTTCGGGCTTTGTTTCCGGCTTTTTTGCCTCTTCACTCTCCAGGCTGTCATCTTCTACAGCCTGTTTCATAAGATCAAGTATATCCTCGGTGTTAAACTTATCCGGGTCAACCTTAACACTCGGCTGAGGCTGGGCTTTTGCCGCGTTTCTCTTTGCCTTTTTTTCCTGGAGGTCGTAAACCTCCCGGAGCCTCTGCTGCATTATTATGTTTTCAGCGTCCTCGTCAAGCAGCTCCCTGTATAACTCTATCGCCTTGTCAAATTCCTCTTTCTTCGTATAAAGTTCGGCTGCTTTTATGCTTTTCTGCCTGTCAATTTTCGGGGCTTCCGTTTTCTCTTCCTTTTTTTGTTCTTCCATTTTCGGCGCTTCAGGAACCGCTTTTGCAGTATCCCTGGATTTTTCAGCCGCCGGATTCTGTTTGGCAGAGAGCGCCTCCTGAAGTTTTTCCTGTATTTCGGTGTCTTCAGGGTTCAGGGATAAAAACTTCTGGAACTGGCTGACTGCGTCTGCGTACATTTTTTTTTTGAGATACGCATTCCCCAGCATTGAGTGGACCATCAGGTTATCAGAGTCATTTGCCTCTGCCTTTTTAAGCTCAACTATAGCCTCTTCAACCATTTCCTTCTCTGAATAAATCCTGCCAAGAACAACCCGCGCGGAAGTATATGACGAATGCTTGTTTAACCCGGCCTTACATACCTCAATGGCTTCATCAAGCATTCCGGCTTTTCTGTAGGCGTCAGCCAGCGGCATGAAAATCATTGAATCGGGATTCTGCGCGAGTTTCTTCTTTAGCTCTTCTATCTCCGCCATGGCATCAGCCATTAAAAAAACCCTCCTTATGCCGCCTTATGGTGACAAAAAAATATCAAGTTCCCTCTTTATTGCTGTATTTTCAATATTTTCTATTAAGGTAGCACAGCCAATTTTCTTTGTCAATATAAATCTTATTTTACCATTTTTCATTTTTTTATCATTTAACATTCTTTTTAAAATAAGGCTCTTTTTAATTTTCCTTAAGGGTTTGATTAAATTAAACGATTTTAGCATTTTAATTTGAGCCTCATAGTCTGCTCTCGGGCATACCCCCAGCCTGTAAGAAAGCCCGGCTGCCATAGCCATTCCGGCGGCAACAGCCTCACCGTGCATTATTCCTCTGTAATTCATTGCAGACTCTATAGCATGCCCGATAGTATGACCATAATTAAGAATCGCCCTTAGCCCCGTTGTTTCCAGTTCATCGCGCTCCACTATCGAAGCCTTATCCGCGGCATTCATTGCTACAAGGGATGAAAGGATACCCGGGTCCCTGCCTAATATCTTTGTCCTGTTTATTCCGGTAAACTCGTAAAGCGCCCTGTCCATTATGAAACCGTGCTTTATCGACTCTGCAAGCCCGCTCAAAAACTCCCTTTCAGGCAGCGTTCTTAAAACAGTACTGTCAGCTGCCACGAAAAGAGGCTGGTGAAAAACCCCGGCAAGATTTTTTCCCTCTTTCAAATCAACGCCTGTCTTTCCTCCCACCGAACTGTCAACCTGAGCCAAAAGCGTCGTCGGCACCTGCACAACCGGCACACCCCTCATATAAACGCCTGCTGCAAAACCCGCCGTATCGCCGGTTACCCCCCCGCCTAAAGCTATTACGGCGCCGTACCTGTCAAGCCCGGCCCTCGCGCAAAAACCGCATATTTTTTCAACGCTTTGAATTGTTTTATACTTCTCGCCGTCCCCCATCAAAAACAGGCTGCTTGTGAAACCCGCTTTTTTAATACTTTTTTCCAGCTGTTTCCCATAGAGGCCGTAAACCTTTGCGTTACTGACAATCACAACACTCTTGCCCTCTATTTTCCCTTTCAGAATATTTCCGGTTTCATTTATGACACCTGCTCCGCAATACACCGTATACGGGTTTCGCGCGAGCCTTACCCTTACCTGCTTCATTTATCACCTGCCGTTTTTCTTATTATCTCTTCCGCGGCCTGCCTGATTGTTTTCCTGTCCGTGTTTATTATGATATCAGCCTGTTTTATGTAAAGGGGCAGCCTGCCCTTGTAAAGCTCCCTTGCCTGCCCGATCTTGTCCTGCATGAAAAGTGGCCTGTCTTTTTTATTTTTAAGCCTTTTAGCTGATACTGCAAATGAATTCTTCAGAAAAATAACCGTTCCTGTTTTTCTCAGGGCTTTAATATTTTCCGGTTTCTTAATTATCCCGCCGCCGGTGGCTATAATAACATTTTTCATTGACGCTGCCTTTTTCGCGGCCGCGCTTTCAAGCCCCCTGAAATACTCCTCGCCTTTTTCGGCAAATATGCGGCTGATTTTTTTTCCTGATTTTTTTTCAACCATTTGGTCTGTGTCCACGGCTTTCATTCCGGTGAGTTTTGAAAGCTCTTTTGATACGGATGTTTTTCCGCTGCCCATAAAGCCTGTAAGCACCAGGTTTCCCATCAGTATCCCTTGATATCCTTTAAGTACGACTTGTAATTCCGGCTTATTTCAGCCATTGAGTCAGAGCCGAATTTTTCACAAAACGCATCCGCGATATGGTATTGGGTGATCGAGCAGGCAATCAGCGCCGCCGCAGGCACAGCGCAGGTGTCCGACCTTTCATATACAGTCTTTACTTTTTTATGCGTAAGCGCGTTTACGGATTCGACTCCGGCCCTTACTGTCGCTATAGGCTTTACAGCTGCTTTTAACACCACAGCTTCGCCGTTTGTCATGCCGCCCTCTATTCCCCCTGAATTGTTTGTTTTCCTGAAATATCCCGCCTTTGGCGAACGGTAAATCATATCGTGCGATTCAGAGCCTTTTTTGGATGCATATTCAAATCCCGCGCCAAACTCAACCCCTTTTACAGCCTGAAGCGACATTATTCCAGCTGCAATTTTGGCATCCAGTTTCCTGTCCCACTGCGTGTAGCTGCCAATGCCCGGAGGAAGCTTTGAAGTTACGACTTTTATGACGCCTCCAAGCGTATCACCTTTTTTAACCGCGTTATCAATTTCCGCTTTGGCTTTCTGCACCGCCGGTTTTGACGCCATGCGCAGGCTGTATTTTTCATCCGGATCGGTTTTTCGCAGGGCTTTTTTTATTTCTTCAGGAGTGCCTTCAAAATCACAAAAGGTTTTTCCTATAGTTACCACAAAACCCTCTGCTGTTATGCCAAATTCTTCAAGTATCGCGGCGCCTACCGCGCCTGAGAGTATTCGCGCTGCGGTTTCTCTTGCGCTCGCCCTTTCCAGGACGTTTCTAAAATCCTTATGGCCGTATTTCATGCCTCCGGGTAGGTCTGCGTGGCCGGGCCTCGGCACGTTTAACTGAGTATAGGAACCATGGTAAGGTTCAGATGACATAATACCCGCCCAGTTATCTGAATCGCGGTTATTAATCAGAAAGGCAAGAGGCGCACCGGTGGTCTCGCCGTGGCGTACGCCGCCTAATATTTCAACAGAATCGGTTTCTATTTTTTGCCTGCCGCCGCGGCCGTAGCCTTTCTGCCGGGAAGATAAAATATTATCAAGGTTTTTTTTCGAAATTTTAATGTGCGAAGGTACTCCGTCTATTACTATAACGAGCCCTTTTCCGTGCGACTCTCCCGCGGTCAGAAACCTCATGAAATTAACCGCGGCCCTTTTCTATTCTTCCAGTATCGAAGGAGTCAGGAATACCACAAGCTCCACTGAGTCTTTGCTCTGTTTTGTACCCCTGAAAAGCATTCCTAAAATAGGTATATCCCCTAATATAGGTACCTTTTCCTCCTGATTCACAAGCCGCTCGCTTATTAGCCCGCCTATTACAATTGTTTCGTTATTTCTCCCTGTAACCATAGTGGTAGCACTCTGCGATGAGGTATCAGGAGGGCCCGCGCTGGTGGTGGCCGAAAGAATCTTAGAAACCATTATGCTTACATTCATATTTATCTGATTATTATCGGTAATTTTCGGCGAAACAGTAAGCTCTATAGGAAGGTCAATTTCATTGTAATTTTGAGATATTATAGGGGCTGAATTCGGCTGCTCCTGTATGGTGGTAGTCTCGTAGTAGGTCTTTCTAATCGTTGAGATTTTCGCCTGCTTGTTGTTTTCCACTGTTATTTTTGGAGCCGACAGCAGTGTAGCGTCGCTTTTGCTCTCAAGCGCGTCAAGAATTGCATTGATCTTAAAGCCGTTCTGAACCATTCCGACTATGAGCTGTCCCGCGCCGATTATCGGCAGAGGGCTTGAATCACCTTTTATGTAGGGCTCGTTTCCACCCGACTCGGCAGACCAGCGAACCCCCAGGTTTCTTGCAGCATTTACGTTTATCTCATAGAGCTTTGCCTCTATCATTACCTGAGGTATGCGGACATCCAGTTTTTTTATTACAGCTTCAACTTTCCTAAGGTAGGAAACCGCATCAGTCACAATCAGGCTTCCGGTCCTTTCGTCAAGCTGAAGTTTTCCATCAGCACTTAATAGTTCCCTGATTGTAAGCTGAATATCCGAAGGTCCGGCATACTGCAGTTTAAAGACTTTTGTCTTATATCCGCCTTCATACTCACTGTCCGAATCAAAACTTCCGCCCGCGTCAACGCTTGCAATCATTCCCATAATAGAGTCAACATCCTCTTCAATGGCTACAATCATTACTCTGTTATTACCCCTTTCATTGTCAACGAGCAAAGCCGCGTCAATTATCGGGTTTTTAGTAAGCTGCATATCCAGAAGTTTTTTAAGGTTTTCGGCTGTCATTGTTTTAGGATAGTAAAATTTTGTCAGTTTCTTTCCCATAGAGCGCTCTAATTTAAGTTCTTCAACCGAACCGACTTTTATTATGCTGTTCCTCACCTCATAAAAAAGCCCCTGCGGTATTAGTATTTCCCTTAAGATTGTGTCCAGGGTCTGGTCATCCTGTCTTGTTGTAACCGGCCCTGCATTATTCACTGAAGGGCTGATAGTAAACTCAAAGCCGGTCTGTGTGGATAACAGCCTCAATACGCCCGAAACAGTGGCATCC
Source organism: uncultured Spirochaetia bacterium (assembly GCA_964349515.1). GTDB lineage: Bacteria > Oederibacteriota > PGYV01 > PGYV01 > CAYGHG01 > CAYGHG01. Next base: position 16,965 of record CAYGHG010000032.1, on the reverse strand, counting down.
TGCACGTTTAAGGAAAGTTTCTGATAAAGGTTGAGCTGCTTTCTCGGTTTTTTTCCGGCCGGTGTTGTGTCTTCAAGGTCTATCACAATCTGGTTTTGGTCTCTTGTCACAGTATAAGGTACGTTTGAAGCAAGGTCTATTTTAACGTCAACCATTTTGTCACGGCTGTTCTCGCTGACCGTAATCTTCCTAAACGGCCCGCCGTCGGCTGTCAGGCTGTCTTTTTTCCAGATTGATACAGCATCAATCACGTTTATCACAAGATTTTTATTTTCAGCATCCTTTTTCAGCCTGTACTTGACCGGCCCGTCCGTTGTTATTATTACCCTGGTCTTATTTTTAATGTCTTTGGCGGCTATATCGACAATTCTGTATATCATTGAACCCTGGCTTACCGCCGGCATTTCAGGCTCGGCCGCTTTTTTAGCCGGTGCGGGCTTTGCTGCAACAGGCTTGTTCTTTGCAACACTGAGCGTTATCCTGTTACCGTCCTTCTTTATGGTCCATTTCTGTTTTTCTGACAGATCAACGACTACCCACGCGGTTGTGTCATGAGGGGCCGTCCTTACCCTAATCACGCTGCCTTTACCGGCAGCTATGGTCTGATTTTTCACGCTGCAGTCCGAAAGCTGAACCAAAACCCTGTGTCCGGGAGGAGGGACCAAATCTGTGGCCTTATACTTAACGTCAGAAGTTGTAAATATCCTGATTTCGACAGTGTCATTTAAATCAACAGTCACGATCCTGTCTATGGAAGCTCTTGAAACAGCAGCGGCAACTTTAACCGCCGCGGGAGCAGGAACAGTTTTAGCTTCTACATTTGCTTCTTCAAAAAGGGTGCCTGTTTCTTTTTTCTCGACAGGAGCTACCGTAATAAAGTCATCCTCGGCCGAAATAAAAGGGGCAACTGCGATAAAAAGCATTACTACTACCGCCAAAGCTGCCGTCCTTTCAAATAATTTCATCGTGCCTCCTTGTTCTGCCCTTATTTTTATTTTACCGCGCCCGTGTCTGTCGGCCTTATGTTCAGCGAGTTTAACTGCGGGGTGATCGTATAAAGCACTTCCCTGTCTCCCTGCAGCAGCAGAACTTCGCTATGGTTTCTTATTTCCCCGGATATTCCGGTTATTTCCTCATCATTATCCCCGTACATTTTTCCGTTCATAAATACAAACCCCACAGACTGCCCTGTTTTATTCACAAACAGCGCCGCCTGCATGCCGTTTGTCTCGGTAACCCCGAGCAGCGCAAGTGAAGTTATGTCAATCTTTACAAAAGCGGGAATAGGTTGAGCCATATACCTCGGCGAAAAAGGGTCTCGCCCGCCCTTGTTTGTAAAAATATATGCCGGCCTCACTGTCAGTTCGTCTGTTTCCTGGTTTGAAAACAGGTTTCCGCAAAGCCAAACCGGCAAAATGCAGCCTATTAATATTTTTATTATATATTTTCCCGGGGTTTTTTTCAACATAAAACTATTTACCCCCTTCCGCAAAAGAGTAAATTTTCAGTTCCATTGCCACCAATACAGTGTTCGGTGATGCGCTTCCGCTGGTTAAAGCCGAAGTAACCCTGATATTGGAAGCCGATGTCATCCGCTCAATATATCCCAGATTAGTTATGAATTTTCCCAGATCCCCGTAATTTGTCTCAAAAGTTGCAATTATTTTTATTTCCGAGTACCCGCCTTTTTTAATTGTATTGCCCGGCTCAAAGTTAAGTATGCCTATATTTGCCTCGGTGGCTTTTCTCGTTACCTCCCTTATGGTGTCCGATATTTGCAGATCAACCGGGAGCCTGCGGTTTATAAAATCAACTTTTCTGTTTATAAATTCGGCTTTCTTCACAAATTCCGCGTAACTTCCCGCCATCTGCCTCGCGTCCTGAAGATCTTTTGACTTCTGCTGAAGCTGCTGGGTTTTTGCCTTAATCGCCGTTACATTAGGCTGAAAAAGAAAATTGATATAAGCGTAGGTAATTCCCCCTACGAGGACAACGGCAACAATCAGTATGTTCTGCTGCTCTTTAGTGAGCCTGATATTCTTCAGGTCAAACCCGCCTGCCGGCGCTTTTGCTGTTGCCATTGATCCCTCCTTTCAGCTATTTTTTAAAAATAAATGATATCTCGAACTGCACTACGTTCATGTTCGATACAGGGTCTATTGCCTCAGCGATCCTTGCCGCTTTTAGGTCTGACACCTGAGTTGATTGCTCAAGCCTTTTTATAAAATCCGCAACTATTACTTTTGACAGCGAGTAACCGGAAACCCTCAGCGTTATGCCGTCATCTCTCTCTCGTTCCTGCTCTATTGCGTGAAGCCACATATCCGGAAGTGTATATTCGCTTAAAGCGTCAAGCAGTTTGGGCCAGAGCGACTGCTCTGCAGACAGCCTGTCTATTATCGCCTTTTTCCTGCTAAAGGCCTCTTCAAGCTCCCTGAATTTTTTTACCTCTTCGATTTTATCCCGCAAAGATGCCGACTCTGCGTCAATTTTTCTGATTTCCCTGTCTATCCGGGCTATTTCCTTATTCTGCGCCATAACTATAAACCCGAGGACTCCAAGCACCACTGCAATAACAGCCCCGGCGCCGAAGTAAACCATAAGCATCTTTCTCTGCTTCTTCAGCCGCTCCGGGATCAGGTTGATTTCAATCATTTTATGCCGGCTTTCCTGAGCGCGAGCCCGAGCGCCACGTTAAAATGGACTGCGTTTGATCTCAAGTAATCAAAATCAAAACTTTTTGAGCTGATGTTTATGTTTTTAAAGGGGTAGTTGATCTCAACGGGAATCCCGAGCCGTTCGGACAGAAAGCGGTCAATGTTTCTTATTTTCGAACTTCCGCCGCTTAAAAGAATTTTCTGGACATTTCTTTTCTTGCCGGTTGACTCATAAAAATCAAACGACCGTTTAATATCATTCATCAGTTTATTTAAAGCCGGAGTTATTGCCTCGTGTATTTTTGTGGACTCCCTATCACTCTCGCTCGGTGCAGAGAGCAGCAGGTCGTCACCTTCCACAATTATCGCGGCGTGCTGTTTTTTCAGTTCCTCCGCCTGCCCGAACCCCACGCCATACTCCCGCTTTATTTCTGTAGTAAAATTATTCCCGCCTATGTTAACGTCCCTCGTAATGTGCGGAACACCTTTATCCATTATGGTAATCAGTGTGAATTTTGCCCCTATGTTTATAAGGGCTATTGTATCCGCGCGCATCCCCGAGTCTGAATCATCCTGAGAATTGAGCATATATGCGTTGCAAATCGCGAAAGCGTCAACATCAATAATAGACGGGCTTATTCCGGCGGCTTTTAGTATGTCCAGATGCTGGTTCATGGTCTCATTTTTAACAGCCGCAAGCAGCACTGACAGTTTTTTCTGATTTTCCTCCTCTATTTCAGACAGCACCTGATAGTCAAACACAACCTGCTCCATACCCAACGGTATATACTGCTCCGCCTCATACGGAATCATATTTTTAAGTTCTTCGGCGCCCATATAGGGGGTTTTAATGTATCTTATTATGGCGGAATCACCCGGTATACCGGTGGCTATTTTTGAGTTTGCGACATTTTTGCTCTTAAATATCTTTTTTACGGCGTCAACGTAAAAAGAGTTCTTTTTATCCTGATCGGTTTCTTCCACTGCTTCCGGCGGCAGGTTGACTATTTCGGCGCCTGTCAACTCATAACCGTCTTTAAGCTTTTTCAGCTTAACGGCTTTTACGGAAGACGAGCCGATGTCAAGCCCTACAATTCCCTGTGCGAAAATATCCAGCACCTTTTTCTCCCTTTTATTTTATCAGAACCAGAACCACATACGCGGCCCCTATAAACGGCACAAAGGCTATTTCATCCTTTGGCCCGCTCTTTTTAAGCGCTATCAGAACAAAAGCCCAAATACCGCCTATAATGAACGCATACAGTATCAGGTTCATGACGTCTATAAACCCCAGCCACAACCCGAGAGCTGCAATAAGCTTTACATCGCCCTCACCCAGTTTTGAATTGCTGAAAAAACTGAGCACAAGCATTACAAAACCCCCGGCAAGCGCCCCTGCTATTCCCTCAAAAATATTGTTAAAATCTTTTAATTCAAACAACCCTGCGATAAAACCCGTTATAAACATAAACAAAATAATACTGTCCGGTACAACTTTTTTGTCAATATCTATAACTGTCAGTATTATCATATATCCCATAATCATTATATAAAAAAAATAGCTTTTTTCAAGTCCAAATTTAAGAAAAATCAGAAGGAATATAATTCCTGTGGCAATTTCTATCAGGGGATATCTGAAACTGATTCCCTCATTACAATACCTGCATTTCCCCTTAAGAAGAAAGTATCCCAAAACCGGAATATTGTCATACCATTTGATTGCTTTTAAACATTTCGGGCAGTATGAAGGCGGGTGTATAACTGATTTCCCTTCTGGAATCCTGTGTATGCATACATTAAAAAAACTACCCAGTATGAACCCCAATAAAACCACGAGTGCTATTTCCAAATTTCCCCTCCGTAATTAATAAAATAAGGCCGGGATTATCTCTAATCCCGGCCTTATCATCTGGCAATTAATAGCCGTAAAGCGAATAAGCTTCCGACTTTGTGTCTGTCTGTGCGTTGTTAACCCACAGCTGACCGCTGAAACTGCTGTACTTCCAGCCGTCTGTGTTTGTAGCAATGGCCTCATAAGATGTTACCGTGCTCAGTGTTACCACTGTTGACGTTCCCGACAATATGAATGTGTGCTCCGGTGTTGTCTTTACGCCTTTATGTGTTACTTTTACAGGCGGGATCACATCCATATATTTATGGAACGAAGTGGTTGCCCCTGTCAGATGAGCGGGCCAGTTACCTTCTGTGTCGCCGTAATAAATTGAAATAGCTGATTTCACGGCTCCTATGTTACCTTTTGTGGCACCCTCTCTTGCTTTTTCCAACATTTCGGCGAATTTCGGAACTGCTACAGCCGCAAGGATACCGATGATTGCTACAACGATCATCAGCTCGATGAGGGTAAAACCTTTCTTGCTTGACTTCATACTTTCACCTCCTTCCGGATTTAACTTCCTTTGTATTTATTATAAGCTTATAATCATGTTTTGTCAAGTTTTTTGTTACATTAACCTACCATGCCGCTCATTGACATCATAGGCATAAACATCGCTATAACTACGCCGCCTATTACTACACCTAAAAATGCCATAATCATAGGCTCAATCATTGACATTATGGAATCAACCGCCGTATCCACCTCTGCATCGTAAAAATCAGACATTCTGGTTAACATCTCGTCAAGTTTTCCTGTTTCTTCCCCCACATTGACCATCTGAATAACCATCGGCGGGAAAAGTTTTGTGGCTTTAAGAGGTTCTGTTATATTCTGCCCTTCGCGGACCGCAGCCCTTGTGTCCATGAGCCCCTTTTCTATGACTCTGTTGCCCGATGAACGGGCAACGATTTCAATAGCATCAAGTATTCCCACGCCGCTGCTTAACAGGGTTCCCAGCGTTCTCGAGAACCTCGCTACTGTCTGTTTTTTGATCAACGGCCCGAACAGCGGCATTTTAAGTATGAGCCCGTCTATGATAGGCCCGAATCTTTCCGTCCTTTTTAGTATGTTAAACAATACAAAAAAAATAATCAGCCCGCCGACCTGAATCCCGGCGTACTTCTGCTCAAACTCGCTTATGGCCAGCAGTATTACCGTAGGAGCCGGCAGTTCATTTCCAAAGCTGCTGAAAACAGCGCTGAAAGTGGGTACAACCTTTACCATCAGCAGCACCACGATAGCAAACGCTATGACAAGGATTGTAACCGGATATGAAAGAGCGCCTTTTATTTTTGCCCTTAACGCATCTGCTTTTTCAAGATATGTAGAAAGCCTGTCAAGAATTGTATCAAGCGCTCCCGACATTTCGCCGGCTTTTATCATATTGCAGTAAAGCGGGTCAAATATCTGGGGGAATTTTGTCATCGCATCAGACAGGTTAGCGCCGCTTCCTATATCGTCTTTTATTTTACCAAGCACTACTTTAAACACCTTGTCTTCAGCCTGTTCGTGAAGAATGTTTAAAGCCTGCAGCACGGGCAGCCCCGCCGTTATCATAGTTGAGAACTGTCTTGAAAAAATGGCAACGCTTCCGGGTTTTGCTTTCGGCCCGAGCCCGAGTATGTGGGCAAGACCGCCCTGCTTTGTAATTGACAAAACAGTCATTTTTTGGGCTTTTAAACGCTGCTCCAAAAGCTGCTCATTGTCAGCGTCCATTGTCCCGTCTATCACCCTGCCGTCAGGCGTTTTTACCTTGTAGGCAAAAGTCGTCATTTCTTCACCTCTTCATTATATTGCAGACTGAATAAGGCGCTGCAGCTCTTTCGGATCCGAAGTTCTGGTAAATATTTCATTATACGTCACCTGCTGTTTCTTGTATAACTCTGCCAGGGACTGGTTCATAGTACGCATACCGTATTCTGTCCCAGTCTGCATGATGGAATAAATCTGATGTACTTTTTCTTCCCTTATCAGGTTCTTTATTGCCGAGTTAGAAATAAGCACCTCGCACGCCAGCACCCTTCCGCCAGAGTATGCCTTTGGCAGAAGCGTCTGGGAAAGCACTGCCTGCAGTACGAAAGATATTTGCGCCCTCACCTGCTGCTGTTGGTGCGCGGGAAATACATCTATTATCCTGTTTATCGCCTGTACAGCGTCCGGAGTGTGAAGTGTTCCAAATACCAAGTGCCCCGTCTCAGCTATGGTCAGAGCCGCCTGTATTGTCTCAAGATCCCTCATTTCTCCCACCAGTATCACGTCGGGGTCCTGTCTTAAAACGTATTTCAGGGCGCTTACAAAAGAGTTTGTGTCGGTTCCAACTTCCCTCTGGTTTACAATGCAGTTTTTATGAGTGTGTATGAACTCAATAGGGTCCTCAATAGTTATTATATGCTGTGTTGTGTGCTGGTTAATCCAGTCAACCATTGAAGCCAGCGTAGTTGATTTCCCCGAGCCGGTAGGCCCGGTCACGAGCACCAACCCCTTTGGAGTTTTTACTATGTCAGTAACCGCAGCCGGCAGATTAAGGTCGTCAAATGTCATAATACTCATGGGAATTGTTCTTAAAGCCGCAGCTACCGCGCCCCTTTGCTTAAAAACATTCATCCTGACCCTTCCTATCCCTTCAACACCGAATGATAGATCAAGTTCGTTTTCCCTTTCGAATTTTTCTTTCTGCTCGTCTGTCAGTATGCTGTATATTACCTGTTGGCACTCATCCGGCCTTAATTTTTCAAATTCTGTCTGCACCATTTCCCCGTCAATCCTAAGAGTCGGTGGTATCCCTACAGTAATATGCAAATCAGAAGCGCCTTTCTCAAACATTAATCTGAGCAGTGTGTCAATATTTACCATATTTTCCTCCTGTAAAAGTATGTAATCCTTTTTAATTATATCTGCTATTTTATATAAGTCAACGTAGAATTTGACACAATACCTTACGCGAATTAAAAAACCCGGTTTTACCCGGGTTTAATAATCTGTTTGTTTCAGGCGCTTCGCGACATAACTGTACGGAAATGAAATCCGTAAACCGAAAGAGTTACCGCCTCCACCATTAGGTGCGGTTTTCTTAATAGTGTCCATCCGAGCAACCCCCAAAAGTAGCGCCGGTCCCGCCCCGTAATACCGAGCTTCCACACAGACCTAAAAAAAGCCGTCATGTTTTTTTTCACATTAAAAGCTTTGATTTTTACACTTTTTTCATACTGCTGTAAAAAAGTAATCACCCTTGCATAATAATTTTTCGGAGAAAAAATTGTTTCAAGAACCTTTTTATAACCTTCGGTAAGAATATTGATGTCCATTTTAGGCACGAAATTCACTGAAAAATCTGTGTTTATTCCGGTCGAATTCTCAATAAGCCTTCCGGCTGCTTTCAGTTTCTTATACAGTGCGGTTTCAGGCAGTGCGGTTAAAAGCCCGACCATAGCGGTTACTATACCGCTTTTTTGAATAAATTTTACGAGATTTTCAAATGAGCGGGTGCTGTCTGAATCAAAACCAAGTATGAAGCCGGCCTGAACCTGCATTCCGTTTTTCTGGATTTTCTTGATGCTGTCTATCATATCCATATTTGTATTCTGAACTTTTCCGCATTGTTTCAGAGTTTCCTCATCAGGGGTTTCAATACCTACAAAAACGGAATCAAAATTGGCGTTTTTCATTAGTTCCATGAGTTCGTCGTCTTCCGCCAGGTTTATAGAGGCCTCTGTATACAGATTAAAAGGGTAATTGTGGGTTTTCATCCAGACTGACAGTTCGCGGAGCGCTGTTTTTACCTTGTTTTTGTTCCCGATAAAATTATCGTCCACTACAAACACGCTGCCCTTCCAGCCCGTTTCGTAAATAGCGTCAAACTCCGCTAAAATCCGCGCCGGGTCTTTAAGCCTCGGCACCCTTCCGTTCATCACAATAATATCGCAAAATTCACAGTTAAACGGGCATCCCCTCGATGTCTGAATGGCAAGAGACCCGTAATCATTGTGGTTTATAAGGCTCCAGTCCGGTATTGGAGAATGGTTTATATCAGGTTTTATTTCAGACCTGTACAACGCTTTCGGCGTATTGTTTTTTAAATCTTTTAAAAATAAAGGGACTGTTATTTCCCCTTCATCAAGTACAAAATGGTCAACGCCTTCAAAACTTTTATATCCGGTTGTAAACAGCGGGCCTCCCGCCACCACCCTGCGACCCAGCGCTTTTGCCCTTAAAATAGTCTCCTGTGCCGATTTCGTCTGGGCTATCATTGCGCTTACCATTATTATATCCGCCCACAGGATGTCTTCGTCCTTTAATTTTTTTATATTCATATCAATCAGCTTCTTTTCCCATTCCTTTGGAAGCATCGCAGCCACTGTCAGGGCGCCAAGCGGCGGAAAAGCCGCTTTCTTATCAATAAATGGCAAAGCATACTTAAAACTCCAGAATGTTGGGGGATACTCAGGGTAGATGAATAAGACTTTCAAGATAAAACCTCCGTATGTTTCATTCAGAGACCATCTTATGGCTGTCCAAACGAGTAATTGTATTTATAGTATATCACAAAAGAGGCGTATAATCAAATAAAAAGAGCCATTTGTTCCGTCTGTCGGGACAAATGGCTCTTTTTATAGAACAAACAGGGTTAAAATGAAATCTTTTTATGTACCAAAAGCAAATGAAATTCCCATATAAACTACTATCGTTAAAATAATCGTTGCCGGAAGAGTTATAAACCAGGAAGCTATAATCTCCCTTATTACCCCCAGATTCAACGCCCCTATTCCGCGGGCCATTCCTACACCTATCACAGAACCTACTATGGTATGCGTGGTTGATACCGGCAGGCCGAGTTTTGAGCATATCAGAACCGTAGTAGCTGTTGCAAACTCTGCAGAAAAACCCCTGGATGGCACAATCTCGGTTATTTTGCTCCCTATTGTTTCCATTACCTTTCTGCCCAGAACCAAAAACCCTATTACTATACCCACGCCTCCCATCCCCAGAACCCATATCGGTATGGGGACTTTCATTCCCACCTCTCCCGTATTCGCTATAGATAGAACCGCTGCGAGGGGCCCTATGGCATTCGCAACGTCGTTAGCCCCGTGCGCGAAAGCCACATAACAGGCTGTCATTATCTGAAGTATTTTAAACATCCCTTCCACTCTGGCGTAATTAACAGGGTCATTGCCTTCGTCATTTCCTTTAAATTTATATTTTATCCATACCGTGCTCAGTATCATTGCTCCAACCCCCGCCAAAGCCGAATAAAAAACTGCCGTTCCGAAGGGAAGGTCAAGATTCAGGTTTTTCAGCCCCTTATACAGCAAAGAGAGTGCTATCACAAATACCGCCGTAAAAACAATCAGCGGAGCCACTTTTTTCGTCCTTTTAACCGGATCCTTTGACTCTAACAGCACGCTCCTTATAAACGTGAAAATGAAAAAGGCCATTATTCCGCCCGCTATAGGAGATATGAGCCAGCTCGCCACTATGCTTGATATTTTGGTCCATTTTACGACTTCAAAACCACGCGCCACTATCCCAAAACCCACTACAGCCCCGACTATTGAGTGGGTTGTTGATACAGGCCAGCCGAAAAAAGTGGCAAACCGGAGCCATATCGCGGTGCCTGCGAGAGCCGCAGTCATTCCGTACATAACCGCCCTCGGGTCATTCTCGAAGTATTTCATATCCAGCATTCCGCTTCTTACAGTTTCTGTTACATGGGCGCCTACAAAAAGAGCCCCGCAAAATTCAAATACAGCGGCTACTATAATCGCCTGCCAGTAAGTCAAAGCTTTTGAAGCGACAGAAGTACCCATAGCGTTGGCTACGTCATTACCCCCTATATTCATCGCACTGTAAAAGGCCAGAAGCACCGCGAGTATTACTATTGTATCCATTCCAAACATTATTACCTCCGCTGTTTTTAGGCTTTTACAAGCATATTTCTCATCATGTCAGACGCTGTTTCCGCATTATTCGCTATCTTTCCCAGTCTTACTATTATCTTATCAAGTACAAGCACTGTGACAGGGTCTGTTAAGGATTCACTTTCAAAAAGTTTTCTGGATATCGTCATCTGAACCTTGTCTGCTTTCCACTCGCACTCGCTTACTTTTTCAATAGCCTCGGATACCTGTGAGGCTTCGTATCCCCCGAACCCTGTCTCGGCCAGTTCGTCAATCTGCCCCGACACCTCAAAAGCGGCCACGCAGGTGTCAAAAACCCTGTCAAAAAGTTCGGCAAAATCACCTTTCAGATTCTCCGGTATGCTTGATTTTCTGATATCAAGAAGCACCGCCACGTCTTCTATCGCGTCAGCAATGGAATCCTGCGCGTTCAAAAAACCCAGCACATCCCCCCGGTCCACAGGCAGAAAATATGTCTTTGGCAGCTGTACTCTTATGGTTTTTTTTACAAGATCAGCTTTATGTTCAAGTTTGCAGACTTCCCTGAAAACCTCATTGATGCGGGCAAAATCCCCTGCAACAAATGCGTCTTTCAATTCTGGCAGTTTATCAACACAGTCTTTTACCTTTAACATGTGCTCGTGAAGCGGCTTAAAAGGCGACTTTCCGAAAAGTTCGTTTATTCCAAACATATTTCCCTCCTGTGTTCTTAACACAATGCTAATAAAACATTAATAATCGCAAGCATTATGTTTTAGAGAAGGCTTTTTGTCAAGAACAAAACCCCCTTTTCCAAAGGGGGCGCAGGGGGATTGTATTTGTGTTTTTAGCTGTCATGCAGGGTAGGGCCATCGTACCCTGCCGACTTGTTTTAGAACAAATAAAAAAGCCCGGCATTGAGCCGGGCTTTTTTATTTGGCGTCCCCAGGGGGAATATCCATACCACAGGATATGGCGCTTTGTTTGCTTCGCATTTCCTTATCTTGCTCGCTTTATGCTCGCAATTTCGCCTACGCCCCCCCGTACTGCTAAAACTGCGGTGTTTCTCATCTCCCCTGTTTACGCACAAATAAAAAAGCCCGGCATTGAGCCGGGCTTTTTTATTTGGCGTCCCCAGGGG
>CAYGHG010000032.1:0-5294 GCA_964349515.1 uncultured Spirochaetia bacterium | reverse complement strand
GAATCGAACCCCCGATACCGCCGTGAAAGGGCGGTGTCTTAACCTCTTGACCATGGGGACGCTTGCTTTTCTATTATTGCTGTTCTTCCTCTTTTTTCTCTTCCAGATTTCTCATCTGCACTTTGTGCAGAGCCGCTTCATAGAGCAGGACGTATTCTGCAGCGGCGTGCTCCCAGGAGAAGTTTTCTTTCATTCCGTTCAACATTATCTTTCTCCAGCAATTTCTGTTTTTAAATGAATCCACACCTACTCTTATCGCAAGAAACAAATCCCATGGGTTGAAACCCTGAAAAGTAAAGCCGTTTCCCTGCTTTTTGTTAAAATTGTAATGCCTGACCGTATCAGCCAGCCCGCCGGTTTCCCTTACTATCGGAACAGTACCGTATTTCAGGCTTATAAGCTGCCCTAATCCGCATGGTTCAAAATACGAGGGCATCAGGAACATATCGCAGCCGGCGTATATAAGATGCGCCATCCGGTTGTCAAACTTGAGATTAAGCCCTATGCGGTCCGGAAAACGCTCCCTTAGATGCCAAAACATACTGTGGTAGCGTTCCTCGCCAGTGCCGAGTATCACAAGCTGCAGGTTTATTTTCATCATTTCTTCTATGATGGCCGAAACAAATCCCAAACCCTTCTGGTCGTCAAGCCTCGTTATCATTCCGATAACCGGGACAGCCGGGCTGTAATTCAGGCCGTTTTCTTTTAAGAGCTCTTCTTTTATCTCCTCTTTCTGTTCAAGAGAGTCCATATCATAATAAAAAGGCAGAAGTTTGTCAATAGCAGGATTCCATACTTCGTAGTCTATGCCGTTCAGCACTCCCTTGAAATCCTCCCCCCTTGCCGTTAAAAGCCCGTCCAGCCCATAGCCGAACTCCGGAGTTTTTACCTCTTCGCAGTACCTCCTGCTGACTGTACTCACAATATCCGAAAAAGCCGCGCCGCCTTTCATAAAATTAACCCCGCCGTAAAACTCCATTTCGTGCATATTATAAAGGGAATCAGGAAGGCCGGCATGAGACAGCTTGCTGCGGTCAAAAACCCCCTGATAAGCTATATTATGTATCGAAAAAACCGTTGCGGTATTGCCGTACACATTCCGGTCCCATGCGTATGCTGTTTTTAAATAAACGGGTATCAGAGAGGTGTGCCAGTCATTGCAGTGTATTACGTCAGGCTTAAAATCAACTGCCTTAATCATTTCAACCACTGCCCGTGAAAAAAACATAAACCTCTCTGCATTGTCCCAGTACTCACCGTAAGGCGTCCTATAAATCTCCTCCCTGTCAAAAAACTCGGGGTTTTCGATGAAGTAAACCGGTATATCGGTGCCTGGTATCACGGATTCCATTATACCTGCCCTGTGCCCGCAGAGGGCTATGTCTATCCACGCCTCGCGGCCGGTGTCTTTTATCCCGTACGCTTCTCTGTCAACACAGCTGTATAACGGCATCACGCATCGCACATCATGGCCCAAGGCCTTCAGCGCTTTTGGAAGGGCTCCGGCCACATCGGCAAGGCCTCCGGTCTTTGCAAAAGGCACAATTTCAGAAGCCGCAATGAGTATTTTATGTTTATGGCCTTTGGCGAGCCTTATTTTCCTGTCATTTGCCATCATTCACCATTTAATAAAAAAAGCCCGGGTGTGTAAGCACCCGGACTATTTTTTGTTTTTATCCGAGTATTACTTCTACTTTGTATTCTGTCTTTCCTTTTGAAGGCGCGGGCGCTATATTTCCTTTTACTTCCCTTCCGTCAACCGTCATTGTTTTCACTCCCTTTGACACGCCTTCCGGGTTCTTTACTGTTATGTCATACCTGGCGCCGCGGAACATTCTGGAAACCGTATAACCTTTCCACTTGCGCGGTATGCACGGGTCAACAACCAGCCCGTCGTGCTCGGGCCTTACACCCAGTATGTACTGGGATGCTGCCACAAAATTCCATGCAGCCGTGCCTGTGAGCCAGGAATTTTTTGCCTGTCCGAAATCCTTGTGGTCAGGGCCTGCTATCATCTGCGAATAAACATAAGGTTCTGTCCAGTGAACATCAGCAATGTCATTTGAAGCCGAAGGCAGTATTGCCTTATAGTATTCAAAAGCCCTGTCTCCGTTTCCGTTAACCGCTTCCGCAATCATTGCCCACGGGTTTGTGTGGCAAAAAATCGCGGCATTTTCTTTCAACCCTGTAGGGAAGACGGAAACATAACCCAATTCAGGGTGGTACTCGCTGAATGCCGGGTGGAAAAGTTTTATTCCGTATTTGGTCGCAAGGAATTTTTTAACGCTCGCAAGGCACTTATCTGCCCTCTCGCCCTCTGCTACCCCGCTCATGAGCGCCCAGGTCTGGGTATTTAGCCATACCTGTCCCTCTTCATTTTTTACGCTTCCAACTACATTTCCGTCATCATCAAAAGCCCTGACGTACCATTCGCCGTCCCAGGCTTTGGAGTTTATCCTGTCTTTCATCTCCGCGCCCATCTTCTTGTATTTTTCAACATCCAGCACCCTGCCTGAACGCTCGGCAAGCTCTGCCATCAGTGTACAGTCAAGGACAAACTGCTCTGCCACCATTACAGAGACACCCATTCCTTTGGGCCCGTTAAGGTTAAGACAGTCATTCCAGTCTGCTTTTCCCGCTTTTGGCAGTCCGTGCCAGCCAGTATTGTTCCAGGAGTATTCTATTGCTTTGGCGCAATGCTCATACATTTTACCCTTGCTGCCGTCGTTGAAAGGCACGACTTCATTTAAGAAATTAATGTCGCCTGTTTCTTTTATATATTTCGCGACCGCAAGCACCAGCCAGAGGTGGTCGTCGCCAAAGCCCTCATTGCTTCCCTTTTTCGTAAGCGGTGAATAACCGTGATGCGCGCGCCCCTCAGGAAACTGAACCGCCGCTATATCCATCAGCCTCGGTTTTACCTTTTCCGGAATCTGGTGCCCGAATCCGAGAGTATCCTGGTTGGAATCCCTGAAACCCATACCCCTCTCGCCGCCTGCTTCATAGTAGGATGCCGAGCGCGACCAGTTAAAAGTCGTCATACACTGGTACTGGTTCCAGATATTTACCATCGAGTTCATTGCCGCATCAGGTGTCTTACAGGTGTATTTAAGCAGGTTTTTGTCCCAGTACTCCTTGAGGGAGTTAAATGCAGCGTCAACGTTTTTTCTGTCCGAGTACTTTTTAAAGACCTTAAGCTCCTCGGTATTCAGTTTTTCGGAGTAACCAAGTACAAAAACCACCTCTTTTTCCTTGCCCGGCGCAAGCGTGACATCCACCTGCAGCCCGCCAAACGGCGCCCAGCCCACGGCCAGCGAGTTTGAACATTTTCCCTTTTCTACGGCTATGGGGTTTGCCTCTCCCCTGTAAGGCCCTACGAAACTCTGCCTGACACCGTCGTAGCTTTTTACCTTTGTGTCTGACCAGAAATATGCAAAGTGATTTTTATGGACGTTGTAAAGCGTTGTGTGGTACATGGCATTATTCATGAACTCTGTCCTGCCGATATTCAGGTTATACTGAAAATCCGTAGAGTCATTGTGTGCATCCCACATACAGAACTCCACATATGTAAAAAGGCTTATGGTCCTTTTCTTTTTGGATTTGTTTTTTACTTTGATTCTCCACACTTCATGGCTCGCGCCTACAGGCACAAAATAGGTTGCGTTGCTCTCTATTCCGCTGTATTCCGCTTTTATCTTCGTATAGCTCATACCGTGCCGGCATTCATACTTATACTTTTTTAAGTCTTTATTGGTCGGCTGCCAGGAGGCTGACCAGTAATCCTGACTTTCTTTGTCACGCAGGTAAATATACCTGCCCGGCCTGTCCGAAGGCACGTTATTGTAGCGGTAGCGAAGTATCCTTCTCTGCGCGGCATCCCTGTAAAAGCTGTAACCGCCCGCTGTATTTGACATCAATCCACAGTATGTGTCCACCCCGAGATAGTTAATCCACGGTAGCGGTGTATCAGGCCTTGAAATAACATATTCCCTGTTTGCGTCATCAAAGCTGCCAAATTTCATTGAAAACCTCCTGAGTATGATATTTAACAAAAAATTTGTATAAAAATTTTATCACAGCATTATAATATGTCAACCTGAAAAAGCTTGTTTTTTTAGGGGTTTTATCGTTGAAAGCCCTTTCCGAATAAATAAAAAAAAGGGGAAGCGTTGCCGCCTCCCCCTTTTTGTTTATATTAGAATTTGCCGATTATTGACAGATACTGCACCGGTGTGTCACCTGCAAGTTCAGTGCTTACAAACGCGTAATCTATACCTATGAAATACCATCTCAAAGAGGCGCCTACGCTCCAGTCCATAGTCTGTGAAATCGGGTCAGAACCACCCGGCTGTGTTATCTCGCCCCAGTTTTTTATGCCTCCGCGTATTGCCACCATCTTGTTCCACCAAATTTCAGCACCCGCGTGAACTACAAGCTGCTCATATCTTGTATCGACATCCGCCGCTGCAGTTACTTCAAACTGGTCTATCGGGAGTTTATATGCAATTCCGGGTTTAAGATTAAGCCCGACTGTTTCCGTAAATCCGTCAGTCAGCCCCTGAATAGCGTCCCACGATATTGATGTGAATACATCCTGCACGTTTAACCCGATTGAAAGACCCACACCGGGAGCAAAATCAGCCACATTCAAATAAGCTCCGATATCAAGCCCAAATCCGGTGTAATTTACCTCAGCACTCTGTATATTTGCACCGCCGTTAATATATATGAACGCGGGATAATTTCCAAGCAAAGCCTTTGCCGAAGCGCCCAGCGAAAAACCCTTCATCACAGGGTATGCATAGGCAAAATAAATCGCATTGTCAGAGTTTTCTTTCAGTTCATCAAGAGTTATAGGATTACCTGATCCGTCAATCCCGGAAATCCTGATGCCGCCTATTGCCTGTCTTAACCAGCCAATACCTATGGCACCTGTGGCCCCTGTGTTCCAAACCAGGTTTACGTATGAGTATTTTGTATCAAGATTGTTTATTCCCTGGCTGAGCTTTACGCTTGAGACTTCAACTCCCTGCACGTTGGTCATACCCGCTGCGTTCCAGTAAGAAGTGGACGCGTCGTCAGCTATAGCGGCAAAAGCCCCCCCCATACCGAGCGCCCTCGCGCCTACGCCTATGGACATCGCCTCTCCGGCATAGTTGGTCTCTGCTGCTTTTACAAACGAAAACATAAGTACAAGAACCGTTAAGAGCGCTGAAAATTTCTTCATAACGTTTAAACCTCCTGGAATATATTTCTTACTTTTTATATTTTAGTTATTTATACGATAACGT
>CAYGHG010000031.1:0-25081 GCA_964349515.1 uncultured Spirochaetia bacterium | reverse complement strand
TGTCTGCTGCTTTCAGTTTCACAGAGTAGCTCTTGCCGTCTCCCCTTGCATAGAACCTTACACCGCCGCAGCTTGAGAAGTCAAATGTCGGCTTCGGGTCTGTCGGCAGCGCCGGCGGAGGCAGTATTCCCGATCCCATTCCTATGAACCCGTATTGGTAAGTGGTAGTTACATTACCTGTCAGCCTGGCGGCGCAGTCTCCTGCACCGAGCCTTCCCGGCGCGCTCATTATGAACTCAGCTCCCGGTACCATGTTTTCAGAGGGCGGCCATATCGCGGAGTCTCCGCTGTTCGGCGCGTCGTGGTCATTGTATGTGTACCAGTACGAGCCCCAGTTTGTCGCGTTGTCACAATCCGCCATGTCGTCCATCATGCCGGCTCCTGCCGCCGGTGTGTTTGTCGGGACTTCAGTGTTAGTCGGCAGAGGTGTCGGCGTGTCTGTAGCACCCGGTATCGGTGTATCTGTCATCGTAGGCGTATTCGTAATAGTAAACGTTGCTGTAGGAACAACCGGCGTATTCGTCACTACAGGCGTCGGTGTCTCCGCACCGCTCACAGGCGGGGGATAGCTCGTACATCCGTAGAACTCAAAATCATCCACCCACAGGTCTATCGATGTGTGCGGCTGGCCCACTGTCTGGAACTGTATGTCGGTTATGCTTGCAAGTATCGTTGCCTTCGGCACTACCGTTCCCCATCCTGATTCCTGTGTGAACAGCGCCATAGGCACGTCATACTGCACCCAGCCTGTGTCTGTCATGAAGTTGTATTTATAGTCGTTGCTTCCCGTAATTATTGTGTCTGCTGCTTTCAGTTTCACAGAGTAGCTCTTGCCGTCTCCCCTTGCATAGAATCTTACACCGCCACAGCTTGAGAAGTCAAAGGTCGGCTTCGGGTCTGTCGGCAGCGCCGGCGGAGGCAGTATTCCCACTCCCATTCCTATGAACCCGTATGTATATGTGGTCGTAACATTACCGGTCAGCCTGGCGGCGCAGTCTCCTGCACCGAGTCTTCCCGGTGCGCTCATTGTAAACTCTGCTCCCGGCACCATGTTTTCAGAGGGCGGCCATATCGCGGAGTCTCCGCTGTTTGGCGCGTCGTGGTCATTGTATGTGTACCAGTATGAACCCCAGTATGTCGCGTTGTCACAATCCGCCATGTCGTCCATCATTCCCGCTCCTGCCGCCGGTGTGTTTGTCGGCAGAGGCGTCGGCGTGTCTGTTGACCCTGGTATCGGCGTATCTGTCATTGTCGGTGTGTTTGTTGGAGGCACAGGCGTATTTGTTACCGCAGGTGTAGGAGTTTCCGCAGACATCGGCGGCGGGTAGCTCGTGCAGCCGTAGAACTCAAAATCATCAACCCACAGGTCTATCGATGTGTGCGGCTGGCCTACTGTCTGGAACTGTATGTCGGTTATGCTTGCAAGTATCGTTGCTTTCGGCACTACCGTTCCCCACCCTGCTTCCTGTGTGAACAGCGCCATAGGCACGTCATACTGCACCCAGCCCGCGTCTGTCATGAAGTTGTATTTATAGTCGTTGCTTCCCGTAAGTATTGTGTCTGCTGCTTTCAGTTTCACGGCATAGCTCTTGCCGTCTCCTCTTGCATAGAACCTTACACCGCCGCAGCTTGAGAAGTCAAAGGTCGGCTTCGGGTCTGTCGGCAGCGCCGGCGGAGGCAGTATTCCCACTCCCATTCCTATGAACCCGTATGTATATGTGGTCGTAACATTACCGGTCAGCCTGGCGGCGCAGTCTCCTGCACCGAGTCTTCCCGGTGCGCTCATTGTAAACTCTGCTCCCGGCACCATGTTTTCAGAGGGCGGCCATATCGCGGAGTCTCCGCTGTTCGGCGCGTCGTGGTCATTGTATGTGTACCAGTACGAACCCCAGTATGTCGCGTTGTCACAATCCGCCATGTCGTCCATCATTCCGGCTCCTGCTGCCGGTGTGTTTGTCGGCAGAGGCGTCGGCGTGTCTGTTGACCCGGGTATCGGTGTATCTGTCATTGTAGGCGTATTCGTAAATGTCGGCGTATTAACAGGCGTCGGTGTATCAACTACGCCTACAGGCGGCGGGTAGCTCGAACATCCGTAGAACTCAAAATCATCAACCCATACGTCTATTGACGCGTGCGGCTGGCCCACTGTCTGGAACTGTATGTCTGTCAGGTTTGCAAGCACTACAGAGCTGGCAACCGGCGTTCCCCATCCTGCTTCCTGCGTAAAGAGCATCATAGGCACGTCATACTGCACCCAGCCCGAATCTGTCATAAATGTATATTTGTAGTCATTGTATCCCGTGTCAACGCTGTCCGCTGCTTTCAGTTTCACGGCATAGCTCTTGCCGTCTCCCCTTGCATAGAATCTTACACCGCTGCAGCTTGAGAAGTCAAAGGTCGGCTTCGGGTCTGTCGGCAGCGCCGGCGGAGGCAGTATTCCCACTCCCATTCCTATGAACCCGTATGTATATGTGGTCGTAACATTACCGGTCAGCCTGGCGGCGCAGTCTCCTGCACCGAGTCTTCCCGGTGCGCTCATTGTAAACTCTGCTCCCGGCACCATGTTTTCAGAGGGCGGCCATATCGCGGAGTCTCCGCTGTTCGGCGCGTCGTGGTCGTTGTATGTATACCAGTACGAGCCCCAGTATGTCGCGTTGTCACAATCCGCCATGTCATCCATCATTCCCTCGCCTGCCGGTGTTGTCGCGGTAGGGACAGGGGTATTTGTGGCTACAGGCGTTGGTGTGTCAGTAGAACCCGGGGGAGGTGTATCTGTAGGCACAGGCGTTGCAACTCCTACAGGGTCAGGATAGCTTGAACACCCGTATATCTCAAGATTATCAATCCATAAATCTATTGAGGCATGAGGCTGTCCGACTGTCTGGAACTGTATGTCAGTCAGGCTCGCAAGCACTACGGATTGGCCAACCGGCGTTCCCCATCCTGTTTCCTGCGTAAACATTGCCATCGGAACTTCAAGAAGGGTCCAGTTTGTCCCTGTTATAAATGAATACTTATAATCATTGTATCCCGTATCCACAGACGGCGCTGCCTTTAATTTTACTGCATAATTTTTGCCGTCGCCTTTTACATGGAAACGCACACCCGAACAGGATGAAAAATCAAACGTTTCGTACGTTGTCGCTCCGCTGCCGGCCAGTATTCCCATACCCATGCCTACATAACCGTATGCGAATGCCGTTGTAACAGAACCGGTCATCCTCGCGGCGCAGTCACCGGCGCCCGCGTATCCCGGCGAGCTTGCCGTAAATGTTACTCCCGCGGCAGGCCAGATAACAGAATTACCCGCATCTCCGGAATCACTGTATGTGTACCAGAACCCGCCCCAGTTTGTTTCATTATTACAATCAGTAAGATCGTCAGCCATAGACGGAGGAGGCCCGCCGCCAATAGGAGTGTTTGTCGGTGTGTTTGTCGGAACCGGAGTACCTCCGCCCGACCAGCTCTCAGGGAAATAACCTGCGATAAGAAGCATTGAGAATAATCCGAGAGATGTGCTGAAATATTCATTCTGCCCGCCGCCTACAAGGCTCCCTGTATGCGAATAGTATTCCTGCATTTTTGTATTGTATGTTGAGCTGTACATAAAAGCAGTTCCCGCAGGCCCTACAAAAGACGCGTTGTTATCGGGCCCGCAGGTGGAGCCGTTGCTTACGTTGTAACAGCTCCTGACCGCAGTTGCGCCAATGTTATTAAAAAAGCCTGCCTGCCTCTGTATCTGTCCGCCCGAGAAAGCCGTTCCGTACCACACATAGTCCGTAGCATATCTCCATGGCACGCGGGTGGAGTCGTATTTGTAGTTGTCATTGCGGCCTACGCCGGAGTTTGTTACCGTGTCGTCAACAAGGCCTGTCGTATTGTTTCTCGCGCTTCCCAGGTGCGACTCACACTTTGCTATGACGTTATTCCAGAATGTGTTCATACCTGTATGCGCCGCATATCCCCTAAAAAAGGCCGGTACATAATAAGAAGGAAATTCATGGTCATCCCATACGTCGCCGGGTTTTACCGAAGAGTCAGAGGCTATGAGATTTGTTCCGATAGCGCTTATATAAGATGAAGCCGCGGGACCGTATGTGCTTCCCCCCCACCTTTTTTGCGCCTGTATTAATGCGTAAGCAATGTCAAAATCCGCATCAGCAGCGGCACCCGAGTCCACAACTCCGCCCGACGAGTTTATCCTCCAGGGCATTGTCTTGTTTGTTTTCTGGTTTCTATAATGCTCTACATATACCCACATCTTATCAAAGGTAACTTTGTCATTAAAATACACTGCCAAAAGCATTCCATAACCCATACCCTCTGATACAGTTTCATTTGGGTATCTGTCATAGGAAGCGCAGCGCACCCTTAACATGGTACTGGTATTTGGGCAGCCGCTTGATGTGACAAACCAGTTCTTATACTGGGCCCATTTGCTGTTTAGGTCTGTCATATACCCGGAACTATAGGCAAGCTGGTTTCCGTAAGGGTAATCCGTGTAATCTGACGCCGCAAGATCCGCAAAGGTGAGATTTGACGTACAAATAGCGAGAATTATTGCTATTGCAATGACTTTAATATTCCTCATAAAATAAACCTCCTAATATGAAATTCAATTATTATAAACCTTATATTATCTGACAAACTTTTCGCAATAAGGTTTCGGTCAAATGTGAAATAATTTTATGTCAGCCAAGATATTTTGTCAATATTAATCTGACAGCTTTCAACCTCTTTTTAACCGGGAATGGTTGTTTTGCCTTATGAAACGAAATGTTGTTTGATTGCCCATCTCATATAAAACAAAACCGCAGGCAATAGCCTGCGGTTTTGTTTTACTTATGTCTTCTGTCTTTTGTCTTATTAACTTGTCTTTTGTTTATTTCGTAGGCACTAATATCCTTATCTTATTTATACCGGACCTGGCTGTCTGGCCGCCCTCGGCGTAAACCTCTATCAGATAGTAGTATGTTCCTGCCGCGAGGCCTTTTAAATAATCAGCCGGCACTCTCACGTGCGCGCTGCCCGCTTCAAGCGCGGCTTCTGTATCCCTGAACTCCACTTCCCTGATTTTTCTCATGGAGGGCGAGAAGAGCATAAACTTTGCGGCGTACGCTTTCTTTGTCAGTCCGAATACTATGTGCATGTCAACAGGCACGCTCGGGTCTCCGCCAAATATTATAGGCGGGTTTGGATATGCTATGACCGGTGTCTGCGTCGGTATTTCAACTACCGCGGCATCCGTCGGTTTTGGTGTCGGTGTGTATGTGGCTGTGTTTACAGGCGTGCCTGTTCTCGTCGCGGTAGCTGTAGCTGTCCTCGAAGGAGTTGAAGTAAGCGTAGGCGTGGCAGTCCTCGTGGATGTCACAGAGTGCGTCATAGTGATTGTCGGCGTGTTTGTGTTGGTTGAGCCCGGAGGCACGTCGGTCGGCGTGGCTGTGATGGTCGGCGTAGCTGACGCTGTCCATGTATTTGTCGGTATTACCGTGTTTGTTGCAGTTACTACAGGATTCACAACAGGCGGCGGGTATGAGTCGCAGCCGTAGAACTCTATGTCATCCACCCACAGGTCTATAGAAGTATGCGGCTGTCCTACTGTCTGGAACTGCAGGTCAGTAAGATTTGCAAGCACTATTGAACGGTCAACTGTCGTGCCCCACCCTGATTCCTGTGTAAACGTAGTCATTGCAAAATCAAAAGCTGTCCAGTCAGCAGGAGCTGTGAAGTTTCTCTTATAGTCATTGTAACCCGTATCCACGCTGTCCGCAGCTTTCATTTTTAGTGAATAGGATTTTCCGTCACCTTTTGCCCAGAACCTTACACCCCCGCAGCTCGACAGGTCAAATGTCGGCTTGGGGTCCGTCGGCAGCGCCGGCGGAGGCAGTATTCCCGCCCCCATTCCTATGAACCCGTACTGGTATGTTGTCGTGACATTACCGGTCAGCCTCGCTGCGCAGTCCCCTGCACCGAGCCTTCCCGGCGCACTCATTATGAACTCCGCTCCGGGTATCATGTTTTCCGACGGAGGCCAGATTGCAGAGTCTCCGCTGTTCGGCGCGTCGTGGTCATTGTATGTGTACCAGTAGCCTCCCCAGTTTGACTGGTTATTGCAGTCTGCCATGTCGTCAAATATAGACGAAGATGTTTGCGCTGTATTTGTAGGCGTCGGCGTATTCACCGGTATGTCTATAGTAGGCGTATTAGTCATCGTATTCACCGGTATGTCCGTTGTAGGCGTATTAGTCGGCGTATTCACCGGTATGTCCGTTGTAGGCGTGTTAGTCATCGTATTCACCGGTATGTCCGTTGTAGGCGTACCGGTCGGCGTATCGGGAATAACTGTAGTATGTGTAAATGTCGCGGTATTAACAGGAATATCAGTAGTCGGTGTGTGTGTCGCCGATTCAACCACTATGGTATTTGTAGCCGTGGATGTCGGGCTGTTTCCTATTGTGTTTGTCATTGTAACCGTAGGCGTTGCAGTATATGTCCCTGTGTATGTCGGGGTAAATGTATTTGTATTTGTACCGGTAGGCGTTCTTGTCGGTGTGTTTGTGTGTGTAAATGTATTTGTCGGCGAGCCTGCGAACTCGGTCTCTGTAGGTGACACTGTATGCGTGTTGCTTATAGTAAACGTCGGCGTCACTGTAAGCGTAGAAGTGCCCGTACTTGTCCCTGTATGAGTCGGAGTGGAAGTCATTGTCCCCGTGAAAGTTCGTGTCGCGGTATTTGTAGGCGAGGGCGGCACAGGCGTGTTGGTCTGTGTTGCGCTTCTGGTTCCTGATGCCGTCGGCGTAGCTGACCTTGTAGGCGTGCCGGTAAACGTGCTTGTAGGCGGAGGCGGTGTATTTGTCAATGTAGGAGTATATGTCTGTGTTCTGGTCCTTGTCCCTGTAAATGTTGAAGTAGGAGGCGCCGTGTTCGTAAATGTAGGCGTAGGCGTCCTGGTCCTTGAAGGCGTATTTGTAGGAGTCCAAAGCACGGGGAAAACCTCTACCTGGTCAATCCAAAGGTCTATCGAAGCCCACGGATTGTGAACAGTCTGCCAGTGGAATGCCGCAAGATTGTTTTTTACAGCCGCAAGTGTTACAGCCGTGCCCCAGCCTTCCTGTTTAAAGTCTGAGAAAAATAACTGGTGCTGTGTCCATGTATCAGTGGCTGTTATCTGCGTCTGGTAATGGTCATCCCCGTCATTTACCCCTGTTCCCGGTATCAGTTTAACGGATATTGGAATATTATTTCCTTTTATCCAGAACCTGATGCCGAGCGCGGTTGAAATATTAATGCCTGTCCCTGTAGGTGAGTTCGCGTTTGTCCCTGTCCCGACACCTATGAACCCGTACTCATAAGCGTCTGTCACATACCCTGTCACGTTAACCGCATAGCTCGTAGATGCCGCGCCGGGTGAAGCCATGGCAAAAATACCGCCCGGCACAGGAACTATATAGCTTGTGCCGCTGTTTGCCGCGTCATTGTATGTAAACCACGGCCCGCCCCAGTTGTTTGTCCCGTCTCCGTCCTCACAGTCGTCAAGAAGCTGAGAAGCCCCGAAAGTAGGGGTGATAGTAGCAGAAGGCGTCCTGGTAAACGTACGCGTATAAGAAGGAGTAGGCTCGGGCGTAGGCGTCCACATATACGGGAAAAACGCAACATTATCCAGCCTGAAATCAATTGAAGCAACAGCATTATTTGTGGCAACCTGCCATTTTAACTGCTGTAACTGGCCAAGCACTGTTGTAATAGTTGTGGTGTTTGTACCCCATGTGGGTTTCAAAAACTCAGTAAATAATATTTCATAATGTGTCCAGGTTGCGGGCGGTATAAACTCATACTCAAACATTGCCCAGTCAGGGTGCAGGACTGCATAATTGTAAGGCGACAGCACTATCTTGTAAGGCGTAACTCCGTCACCCCGTGCGTCAAACATAAGCCCGCCGCCTGCTGTCTGAAAAGCTCTTACATCAACATACCCGTTAGTCGCAACTGCATTTTCAACAAGGTCAGTCCCTACCCCGACCGACGGATAATAATTTGAAGCCGGTATCGCGGCAGCTTTTTGCCCTGTAATTCTCAGGTGATAAGTACTGCCCGTAGGCCCGCCCGCCGTCATTGTTACGTGTGAGTTTGCTGCAGGCCAGACTGTTACGCTGCCCGATGGAGGGTCTGCCCAGGTAAACCAATATCCTCCCCAGTTATTCTGTGTGTCAAGGTATGGAGCATAATCTTCAAAATCATCAAGCAGCTGCGCGGTAGGAGGGGTTGTCGGAGTTGGAGTGGGAAGCGCAGGTCCGAGTTTTCTAAGATTGTGAAAATTACCTGTAACCAAAAGCAAAGATAATAACTGCAACGAACCGTTATAGTATGATTCTGTCACGCTGAAAGCCCTGGTTCTGTCGTAATAATCAGTCAGCTTTGCCGAATAAGTGCTTGAAAACATCAAAGCACACGCCGCAGGCCCTACAAAAGCCGCATTGTTATTATTGTCCTGCACTGTGCTGTTTGATATCCAGTATCCGTCCCTGACACTCGCAGCATTTGCCACCGAGTTTGGAACCGTAGGATCTCCTCCAAAAAATCTTGCCATTAACTGTACTTGAGTGGTTGAAGGATTTGTAACCGAAGGCCCCCACCATACATAATCCATGGCATACCTGAAAGGCACGCGGCAGGAATTGTACTTATAAATACGGCCGTCGCAGCCTGAGCCGCACGGATTGTCTGTCCTTCTTGTACCGTCTCTGTTACATATTTCACCGACCAACCCGCTGGTTGTATTCCGGTTATTTGCCATTGCTGTCGCACATCGTGCGGTAGCGCCGTTCCAGGCAGCTGCACCGACTGTATCAACTTCTGCAAACTCCCTAAAATACGACGGATAAAAATATGAAGGATAATACCAGTTATTCCAGTTGTCTCCCGGCCTTACCTCGTATGTGCCTGCCTCCAGCGTGTACTGCCTGCAGCGCTGTATTTCAGTGCGTGATAATGTACCGTAGTTAAATGTACCTGCGTTACCCCACTGTATCTCTGCCATAAGCATAGCCCAGGCAATGTCATAGTCAGCGTCAGAAGCTGAGTTGGGGTCAAGTATGGTAGAGCCGTTAGAACCTATAACCCAAGGCATGAGGTTTGACGCCTTGCCCGAAGCGTTAGTCCTGTCAACTTTAAATCTCCAGAGATTGTCAAAAAGCGTCTTGTCATCAAAATAAAGCGCAAGCAGCATTCCATAAGACTGCCCTTCGGATACTGTTGTGTTGTTCTGATTCATAATAGGCTCGGGGCTGATTACCCTCTGGCCCACACCGGCAGTCACCACATACCTGGATTTCCATGTGTTGTACATACTCAACATAGTGGTGGTATTGGCGTTTGTTATCCTGATCCCATGAGCGTAGTTTTGGTTTATCGGGAACGGATACGCGGAAGCTGCAAAAAGCGACGCACTCGCGGCAAATAGAGTTAAAACGGTTAAAAGAGCGATTTTAATAATAGGAAGTTTTCTCATTCTGTTTTCCCGCCCTCAAAATGTATTTTACTGCAAAAACTATTAAAACGATAAAGCAGTGCAATTATACAGCCCTGTTTCTCGTTTGTCAATTATGTTTTTAATGGTGAAATAGCCTTTGAAATACCCCTTACCTCGTTACAACCACGTTCTTCTTTATTACTGCCTTTCCTATCTGTATATAGACATAGTAAACACCCTCGGTTACAATCTGTCCGTTGTCATTTCTCGCGTCCCAGAAAGCCTCATATACTCCCGGATCTTTTTGCTCGTCCACTATCACTTTTACCGGCTTTATCCGCTTATCATAAATTATTATCCTCACCGGCGAGGCCTCTTCTACTTTAACCCTGATTATTGCCCTGCTGCCTGTGGATATGTTGATGACGTTATTTCCCACTATTGCCTTTTCTGTATCAAGCAGCCTGTTCTGCGGCGGCGCTATCGGTGTTACCTTTGCCGCTGCCACAGCCCCTGACTGTTCTCTCTTGTCCGCAACAGATGCCGGTTTTGCCTGTTCAGAGCCTGTGGAGGCAATACTGACCACCCTCTGCGCGCCCGGACCTTTTTCTGTTTCCGAAGCACTTTCAAATACAGGCTTTGATGCCGTAATAACAGGCTTATCTGTTTTTTCCACCGCGGTCACTGCCGGGTCTTGTTTTGCAATTACCGCAGTTTTGAGTTCAGCGTGCTTTTTGGCTGTTATGACCGGCTCCTGCACGGGCATGTCAGCTATGGTTATGATGTCTTTTTGGTTTCCCGTACTTGTTATTATTAATAAGGTAAGGGCAAACGCGGCAGTTGTGATACCCGACAGGGCAAATACCCGCCTGAAAGAGGGGGCTTTTGATTTTTTCATCTCTTCATTAATAACAGCATTCATAATCTTCTCGGAGAGCCCTTTGGGCGGTTCATAGACAGGCATAACAGATTTCATCTTTTCAAGGTCAGCGGCAAACTCCCTGCAGCCCGGGCAGGATTCAAGATGAGCCTTTAAAATAAGGCTGTTTTCAGGCGAAATCTCGCCGTCAAAAGCCTCCATTGCAAGCATCTTTAAATTGTCGCATTTTATTTTTTTCATTTTGGTTCACCTTTCTTCCTCACATTTGTTGTGACAATAATATGCTGATAAAGTTTCGCGGTTTTTTTCATAATATTTCGTCACGCTTGAGCCTGTCGCGCAGGTTTTCCCTCGCACGGAAGAGCTTGCTCTTTACAGCCGACACTGACAGCCGCATTATCCTTCCTATTTCCTCATAGGAGCGCCCCTCCACATCACGCAGAAGTATCACCTGCTTTTGCTCGTCTGTTAATTCGCTTATCCTGCGGGTGATAAGCTCGCGGGTGGATTTTGAGGCATATTCCCTGTCAGGCTCTTTTTCCTCTTTTTCTTTAATCTTTTCAACCATCGAGGTTACCTCGCCGTCCTCGTTTTCCTGCGCGTCATCTATCAGGGGCCCGTTTATTCTTTTTAACTGCTTGAGCCTGTTTTTGCAGACGTTTGACGTTATCCTGTATATCCATGTGCCGAGTTTGGAGTCGCCGCGGAATCTTTTTATCGCCCTGAATACATTTACAAAAACCTCCTGGGCGGCGTCCTGTGCCTCCTGCTCGTTTCTTAAAAAACCCCTGCAGTGGTTATATACGGGCTTTTCATAAAGCTTTATCAGCTCTCCAAAAACGCCTGTCTCACCCTTTTGGACTCTTTTTATTGCCTCTTTTTCATCCATCATTTTCCTCTAAAAATATATTTCAAGCGTAAACCTGTGTGCGTTGTCAGATACAAAATAGGGCTGGTAAGCGTAGTCAATATTAAACCCGCTGAATTTAACCCCCAGGCCCAGCGCCACCTTTTCCTGGTCAACACCGAACACATAGCCGTACCTGAATACTATGAAATTTCTGTAAACCGCCTCAAGCCCGAAAGAAGTCTGCGCGCCTTCGTTCTCGTTTATTGATATGCGCTCCTCTATGAAAAAGAAAATTCTGTACTCTTCCAGGTACCGGTACACCTCCGTGCCGTAGCCCGCGCGCAGCACTATGGGGTAAACCGCGCCGTCATCAAAAAAAGCCGTGGTAATGCCGAGGTTCTCGGCGCACAGGCCTATCATAAACTTCTGCTCCCTGTTTATGTAGAGCCCGCCGGCTGACACAGCCCCGCCCCACTCCGAGCGGTCCAGTACGCGGCTCGCCGTGATTTTTAACGCCGCACCGGCGTGGATATCCTCCGTTATGCGCCATGCGTAGGCGCCGCCCAGCCAGGCGTCATAGTTTTCTATCTTTTCAACAGGATACCCCTCCTCATCAGTGCGGTAGAGCGTGTCATTTGAGGAAAAAGTAAAAGTCGCGGCAATAGCTGCGTTGTCTTTTAGCGGCCTCGCGTAAAGCGCGGAATCATACTTTGCTCCGAAGACGTTTTCATAATGTGTCAAAAACACATGTGAGTAGTTTATGCCGAGCAGTGCCGCAGGGTTTACAAAAGCCGCTCCGGGCCTTGCAAAGTTGGCGCTGTAGGCGCCGCCGAGGGCGGACTCGCGCGCGTTTATGTTTACGAGAAGAAACTCCCCCGTCACCGTGCCTGCGCCAAAAAGAGGGATTGCGCGCAGTAACAACAGCAGAAGCGTGTATATGAAGATATGCCTTTTGGACACATTAAACCGCCCGGATTCTTAAAGCTTAAACCGAATCCCTCACGATAAGCTCCGGTTCAAAACTTATGATTTTGTTTTCCATTTCCGTCCTGCCTTCCACCATATCCAGCAGCAGGTCAAACGAGCGCATGCCCATCTGGGCTATGGGCTGCCTTACAGTGGTGAGCGCGGGCGAAGTTAGATTTGAAATATACACGTCATCGTAGCCTATTATGGCTATGTCCTGCGGTATCTTTATTCCGTGGTTTTTTGCGGCGTCCATTATGCCTATGGCGGATATGTCCCCCGCCGCGCAGAAGACCGCGTCTATTTTTTTGTTTTTCTTTATCATGTTGATGAGTATCTCTTCGCCCTCTTCAAAAGAGTAACTCAATACGGGAAATACATTGTCCTTTGAAAACTCCATTCCGTTTTCCTTGAGCGCGTCTTTGTAGCCTTTGAGGCGCTCCTCGGCATTCTGCCCGCGGTCTCCCGTCACTATGGCGATGTTTTTTCTTCCTTTTTTTATCAGGTGGTCAACAGCAATGTGAGCGCCCTTGATGTTGTTGAATTTCACCGTAGGCGCGCCGTCGCAGAGTTCCTCAATAAACACGAGGGGTATGCCGTCTTTTTTAAACTGTTCCACGAGGGTCTTTTCCGCCTTTAAGCTGATTATGATCACGCCGTCCGCCCTGCGCTCATAGTAGATACGCTCCAGCATGTCGCGCTCTTTTTCTTCCAGCCCTCTTGTTGAGTAGAGTATCAGGTTGTAGTTTGTGCGCCTTAAGTTGAGCTCTATTCCGCGCACCGACTCAAGCGCAAATAGCGAGGCAAAAAACGAAGCCACAACAGCTATGTTGTTTGTCTTGCCTTTGACCAGGCTGCGCCCAATGTAGTTGGGGTGGTAGTTTAACTCCTTTATTGCCTGAGTTACCTTTTCCTTTGTCAGCTGGCTGATTTTCGGGCTGTTGTTTATTACCATTGAAACAGTCGCGGGCGTTACCCCGACTTTTCTTGCTATGTCCTTTATTGTTACCCTCACTTTGTTCCCTCTCCGCCGCTTATCGTTCTTATTGTTTTTTCATTGTCTGCCGGCTGTGCTTTGTTAGTTTTATTTATCACGTCACTCCAGTCGTATGTGTTCATGAACTCCCGTAGTTTTTCGTTGTTTGGGGCCTTTTCCATTGCTTTCAAGTACGCTCTGTAAGCTGTTTCTTTTTTTCCCATCCTTAAAAAACAGGCGCCGACCCCCATGTAGGCATCTGCGTAATCATTGTTGCGCTTTATAGCCTTGCCGAATTCTTCAAGCGCGGCCCTGTAATTTTTCTCAAACATAAAATTGTAGCCGGCCTGATAAAACTCTGCGGCTGATTTTTTGTCCTGAAACTTCCTGCCCTCCCTTGTACCGAGAAATTTCCCCGTAAGCGATATCCTGTGGGCAATGCCGAGCTCGGCATAAGGGTTCATGGAGTAATCAAGGTCAAAAGTAGTGTCCGAGCCGGAGTTTAGCCTGTAGGCCAATCCCAGCGTGAAGCCCGCGAGCATCCCGAGGTCATAGCCAAACTTGTAGCCGGCCCTTACCCCCACGCTGTGCAGGTTGTTTAATGCCCAGTATTTTTCCGCGCCGACATTGACGCGCGCCAGCTGCTCTACGGGGTAGTATATGACGTCGATTCCCGCGGCCGAGTCGTTTTCCGGGTTTGTGAATACGCCCTCGTCGGTAAACGGCACGCTCATGTGCTCAAGCGAAAACCTGTAGCCAAATCCCGCTTTTATGGCAAGCGGCAGCGAGGGCCTGTTGTTTGAAACACCGGCGTTTTCCAGGGTCAAGCCAAGAGAGTAGTTTTCGTATTTGGGGTAATAGAAAGCGCTGATATTCGCGCTGACTCCGCCCCCTTCGTCATTTACAATTGTTTCATTTGCGATGTTTAAGCTGAGCCCCGCGTAGAGGTCCGATACCGGCGAATACTCGCCGACAAAATCAGCAAGCCGTTTCCCGAAAGCAAGCGTGACGTTTAAGCTTGATGCCGAGGCCTCTTCGCCCGTAGGCGGCAGAGGCACGTCGGGGTTTGACGGGTCCTCAAGCCTGATAAGAACATTGCCGGCATTGAGCAGAGTCCCGTAAATTCCGAAAGTACCTACGCCCTGTATGGGAAGCGCGTACGCGAGGTATTCAATATTTACGTCAATTAGCCAGGCGCTGTGCATGAAGCAGGCCTGATGCCGCGTAAGCTGTCCGAGCCCCGCCGGATTCCAGTAAATGGCATTCACATCGTCAGCGATGCCGGTAAAAGCCTCACCCATCCCCGACTGCCGCGCGCCTTGTGATATTTTTACAAAATTAACGCTGGTGATGCCGGCGCCGACGGCGAAGAGATAAGAAGAAAAAAGAGAAAAAACAAAAAAAGACAAAATTAAACGTTTCATCATCAAGTTTCCCTCTTTAAGTTTATTTAATCAGTTAAATTGTACTATAAAAGAGGGGTAAATATCAAACGGTTTGTTTTTGTTTTGTCCTAACCCCCTTTCCCAAAGGGGGGTACTATAAAGAGTGGAAAAGGGGGTAAAAAGCCGGCCACTACAAAAACGTAAAGGCGGGTTTTAAACCCGCCTCGTATTTGTTTTAACTTTTGTCTTCTGTCTTGTGGCTTATAAACTTACTTTTTAAAGGCAAATCCCCCCTGCCCCCCCTTTCTACCCCTCAAGGGGGTACTATAAAGAGCAAAGCAAAGGGGGTTAGAACTAGTACTTTACCACCGAAAAAACGCTGCCTTTTATTTTTTCTCTTCCCTTTAAAAACCCAAGCTCCACCACAAACGCTGACTCAACTACCTTTGCGCCGCATTTTTCAACCAGTTGTATGGTCGCGTTGACCGTGCCGCCTGTGGCCAGCAGGTCGTCTATTACGAGGACTTTGGCGCCTTTTTTCAGGGCGTCTTTGTGGATTTCAAGGGTGTTGCTTCCGTATTCCAAATCATAGGATACTTTGTATGTTTCTCTCGGCAGTTTGCCAGGTTTTCTGACAGGCACAAACGGAATGCCGAGCTTGTACGCAAGCGGTGTTCCTACGAGGTAGCCTCTTGCTTCGCAGGCTGCTATGGCGTTTATTTTTTTTGCCTTGTACCTTTTTGCGAGGCTGTCTATGAGGGGTTTTAACACCTTTGGGTCTTTGAATATGCCTGTAATGTCCTTGAATATTATCCCCTTTTTCGGAAAATCCGGCACGTCAACTATCGCTTTTCTTATTTTCTGCTCAAGCGTCATTATGTTCCTCCTAATCTTTTTCGCTGTTTTTTATCAGGTATTTTAGTTTCTTTATCGCTATCATCTCTATCTGCCTTATGCGCTCGCGGGTCAGCTTCATCTTATCGCCTATCTCCTCAAGCGTAAGGATGTTTCTGTTATCAAGCCCGAAACGGCTCATAATGACCTCTTTTTCCTTTGGCTTGAGTTTGTCTATGACCTGCATTATCTTTTCATTCTTGTCTTTTTCAAAAAAATCGTCGTCAGGTTTTATTGCCGCGGCGTCCTCTATCGAATCCTTAAGCGTCCGCCCCGAGTCGGAATCCTCGCTCTCGTATTCCAGATCAAGCGATTTTGGGGCTTTTATTATGTTCAGTATCTCGTTTAATTTCATCGGTTCTATTTTCAGTTTTTTAGCCGCCGTATCCCTGTCGGGAAATACCCCTTTGTCCTTTATCTCTTTTTCAATGAGTTTCAGGTACTTGTGGTAAATGTCAAGTATGTGTACCGGTATTCTGATTGTATTTTTCTGGTTTGCGATGGCGCGGTTAATCGACTGTTTTATCCACCAGGTGGCGTAAGTGGAAAAGCGGAAACCCTTTGATATTATGAATTTTTCAACGGCTTTCATCAATCCGATGTTGCCTTCTTCTATCAGGTCAATCAGCGGCACCCCGAAATATTCGTAACGCTTTGCGATTTTTACCACGAGTTTGAGGTTGCATTTGATTATTTCTTCCCTTGCCTTGACGTCGCCGGCCTGCGCTTTTCTTATTATCTGCTTTTCTTCCTTTTCGCCGAGCACTCGGGCCGACCGTATTTCGTCAAAATAAACAAACAGGGAATTTTTATACCCCCGCTTGCTGTCGTCTCCCGCCGCGAATACTTCCTCAGCCTCTTCCTCGGGCTCTTCGAGCAGGTCTGCCGGGTCTTCGGTATCCTTTACTTCTTCAGCCTCTTCCGCGGCTTCTTCGGGTTCTTTCGGTTTTTTTTCAGCCTCTTTTTTTACCTTTACTGCCGGCGCGGTTTTCTTCTTTTCAGCTTTCTTTTCTTCAGCTTTTTTTCCGGAAGGCTTTCTTGAGGCTTTCTTTTTTTCCTTTTTCTTCATTTTTCCCCTCTCAATACTGCCTTATTGTGAATCCCTTATAATGCCCGCTGTATTCTATTGTTTCAGCCGTATATGTATCCACCTCAAAACCCATCCCTCGTTTTACTATTTCTTTCATGTAACTGTCAACAGCCTCGGCCCCGCCGTGCGCCTCTGTTTCCACACTGCCGTCGTCAAGATTCATAACGTATCCTGATAAATTCAGCCTCTGCGCGGCCTGAGAGCAGTAAAACCTGTATCCCACACCCTGCACAACGCCGCGTAATACCGCCCTTATTGCCTTTTTCATCTTACTGCCTGTATGTAATCCCGAATACAAAATGGTCTCGCAGAAGAGACCCCTCTTCCGCGCTTTTGCCGAGTTTTTCAAGCGACAACGCCAGCAGTTCTATGGTGATATTGTAATTCATTGAAATTTTTATGCCTGCGTTAAACCCCCTGCCGTTGTATTCTACAGCCGTGAGTATCGTATCGTTTACCAGAAAAGCCGCATCAGCCAGAAGCTCCCAGGAGGAAATGTCAATGGCACCGTAAAGAGGCCGCGATACACCGAACCCTATGCTCAAATCCCCTATTGTTTTTGAAGCCGAAGCGTACAGCCTGCACCCGCTCCAGTTTTCAGAATCGCCCATACTGAAAGGCAGCCTCTCAATACCCGCAGAAGCGGTCACAAACATCATCTCCTCGTCGGTAAGCCTGACCTTTGCGTTTAAGCCCCCCCTTTGCACCACAGTCAGAATATCGGAAGACTCCGCAAAATCAAAAAACACACCAAGGTCAATAAACCCTAACAGCCCGTAATTTGCCTTGAATTTGAATTTATGAATGCCGAGGCTGTAAGAATTCTCAGCAAGCGTGTAACCCGAAGGGTTTTCAATGTATCCGGAAGTGCCGTTAACAGCGGGGATTTCAAGAAAATGATTTACGCTGACAGGTTTTGAAAGGGCTGTATTTACAAGCCCGGTTAAAAACAGCGCTGAAAACAAAATTATTTTTTTCAATTCAGGCTCCGTTGTTTTTATGTAATTAAAAATTGAAGTCCTGTCAGTTTTAATTCTTTAATCTTACACCTGAAACCTGCAACCTGTATTTATGGTCGGGGCGACAGGGCTTGAACCTGCGGCCTCCTGGTCCCGAACCAGGCGCGCTACCACTGCGCTACGCCCCGACTGAAGTACTTAAAAACGTTTCAGGTTTCATGTTTCAAGTTTCACGGGGAAACAAAACATACTATTTCACATGCCGCCTGTCTTATTTCTTAAAACCTGTATCTGTAAGTTTCATCGTGTTCAGATTTTTACTTGAAACCTGCAACCTGAAACCTGTTTTTTTTGGTCGGGGCGACTGGATTCGAACCAGCGACCCCTCGCACCCCAAGCGAGTGCGCTAGCCAGCTGCGCCACGCCCCGACATTTTTTCAACAAAACAGAAAATCATATTATCACTTAGAACTTTTCTTTGCAACTCCAAACTATGAAAGGTTCTGTTCACATTAGTGTGTAATGCTATTTCCTCTCCACCTTTAAAGGGGGAGAGGTTAGGTGAGGGGGCGTAGTTTTATGTTTAAAAACGCCCTCACTTAAGCCCTCTCCCGGAGGGAGAGGCTAAATTACAATATACTATTACTTTTAATTACACACAATCCCGGACAGTATCCTACGAAAGCATCTCCATCGCTTCCTGAAGTATCTGCCTTACCTCTTTAAGCTTTCCGTCCCTCAGCTTTTCTTCAAAAGGAAAAAGCTCCATCTGCTCGCCCGCGGCAGCCGCCGCAAGCATCTCTTTCAGTTTTCTCTGCGCGCCGCTTATTTTATACTCGTCGTCGTAGAGCAGTTTTTTTATTATCAGTATTACATCTATCTCTTTTTTTGTATATTTTCTCTGGCCTACGCGGTTCTTTATGGGCTTTAGCTCGTCAAAATTCTGCTCCCAGAACCTTATCACCGATTCACGCACTCCGGTTATCTGGGCTACCTCCCTTATCGGGTAATACTTTTTTTCCTTTATTTCCATTTTATGCCCCCTTTATTTCTTCGGGCTGCGGTTCAGCAGCTCGTTTTCGGATTTTAAAGCCCTGTTCATCAGGTCTCTTACGGAATCATACGGCGACTTATCCTCATATATTATC
The DNA here is from genome assembly GCA_964349515.1 of uncultured Spirochaetia bacterium. Taxonomy (GTDB): domain Bacteria; phylum Oederibacteriota; class PGYV01; order PGYV01; family CAYGHG01; genus CAYGHG01. The sequence continues at coordinate 6,464 of CAYGHG010000031.1, read as the reverse complement.
CTGTAAATCTCCGTGGTAATCGGCATTTCCACCCTGTATTTTTTTGAAAGTTTATAGGCGGAAAGCGAGGTCTTTACCCCTTCCGCGACCATCTCCATTCCCTTGAGTATCTCGGCGATTTTTTTGCCCCTGCCGAGCTGCTCGCCCACGCTGCGGTTTCTGATGTGGGTGCTCGCGCAGGTCACCACAAGGTCTCCGATACCTGAGAGCCCAAAAAAAGTGGAGTCGTGCGCTCCGAGCCTTACCCCGAGCCTGCGCATCTCGGCCAGCCCCCTGGTAATCAGCGCGGCCTTTGTATTGTCGCCCGCCTCCATCCCGTCCACTATACCGGCAGCAATTGCTATGACGTTTTTCAGGCTTCCGCCTATTTCAACGCCTCTGACATCGGTGTTGGCGTAAACGCGGAAATAATTTGTGGAAAAAAGTTCCTGTATTTTCTCCGCAAGTTTTCTGTTTTTCGACGCTGCGACCACGGTAGTGGGTTTCTTGAGCGCCACCTCTTCGGCGTGGGACGGCCCCGAGAGCACGGCAAATTTCACCCTGCCCAGCACCCCGCTGATTACACCGGACATAGGCTTCAGAGTCTCCTGCTCGACTCCTTTTGCCACGCTTACGAATATTTTTTTCTTATAATCAAGTTTTTTAATCTTTTCCGCGAGGCTCCTCATGATATGCGAAGGCACCGCGAGCACCAGTATTTCAGCGCTTTCCACGGCCTCTTTTAAATCAGAGGTTATCTTTATGCTGCCCGGAATTTTTATGCCCTTAAGAAATTTTGTATTTTCTCTTGTTTTATCAAGGAGCGCGGCATAGTCCTCAAAAAACTCCCACAGCGTGACCTCGGCGTTGCGCTCGTGTAAAACAAGCGCGAGAGTGGTGCCCCAGCCGCCGGCGCCGAGTACCGTAACTTTCATTTGCGCCCGCCGCTTTTCTTCTCTTTTTCACCATCTTTTTTGAGGGAAAACTTGTTTTCAGTGCCGTTTATCAGCCTTGAAATATTGTCCTTGTGCTTGTAAATAATGAAAACCGCCAGCACAACTGCAAGAGCGAGCACAGACATGCCCTCGCCGTATATAAAAACAAAAACAGGCAGAAGCGCGGCGGCTGCTATCGAGCCCAGCGAAATATAACCGAAAAAAGCCAGCAAAATAAAAAATACAGCCATGCAGCTTAACACCGAGAAAGGGGCAAGCCCGAGAAAAACTCCAAGCGCCGTCGCAACGCCCTTTCCCCCTTTAAACTTCAGGAATACAGTAAACGTATGGCCTATTACGGCAAAAGCTCCGGCAATAACCTCCAGATGAGGCATCGTTTCCCCGTAAAATATTTTTGCCAGCAATACAGGCAGCAGCCCTTTCATTGCATCAAGGAAAAGCACTATAAAGAACCACGCCGTCCCGAGGACTCTTTTTACATTTGTGGCTCCTATGTTGCCGCTGCCGTGCTCGCGTATGTCAATACCTTTGAGCAGTTTGACTATTATAAATCCTGTGGGAATTGCGCCGAGCAGATAGGCGCCCGCCGCAAAAGCGGCTATGATGGCTGTCTCGTTCATTTAATATCCTCCTTTTTTTTCTTTTCCCTTATCTTAAACCTTACAGGCACGCCCTCAAAACCAAACTCTTTTCTCAGGCTCTTTTCCAGATATTTCATATAATTATTCCTGATTTTATCTTTTTTATTTACGAATATCAGGAAAGTCGGCGGAGCCGACGAAACCTGCGACATATAGTAAAGCTTCAGCGTGCCGGTGCTGCTTGACGGGCTTTTGGCGTATATTGATTCCTGAAAAACCCTGTTTAATACCGATGTTTTTACCCTTAAATTATACTGCGTTTCCACCTGAAAAACAATATCTAAGAGCTGTTTTAAGCCCATTCCTGTTTTCGCGGATGTGAAAACCACAGGCACATAATAGACAAAACCCAGGACGTCCCGGACAAACTCGGTGTACTCTTTTTTCTTCCTGTCTTTTTCCCTGAAATCCACAAGATCCCATTTATTTATCACAAGCACTATGCCCTTAAAATGCTCTGCGGTATAGCCTATCAGTTTCTTGTCCATGTCGTGTATTCCTTCAATCGCGTCAATCACGTGCACCGCAATGTCGGAACGCTTGACGTTCGCAAACGAGCGTCCGATTGAATACTCCTCAGCCTTTTCCTTTATCCTGTTTCTTTTCTTGACGCCGGCAGTGTCCACCAAAAGCAGTTTTTTCCCCTCTATTTCAAAAAGCGTGTCAACAGAGTCCCTCGTGGTGCCGGGGATTTCGGTTACTATGGAACGCTCTTCATTTATAATCGCGTTAAATATGGATGACTTGCCGACATTTTCCTTGCCGACTATTGATACCCTGGTCACCTTTTCGGCCTCAGGCGCTTCTTCCGGCGCAGGCATTACCGTTATTATGTGGTCAAGCACGTCGTCAAGGCCGAATGAGTGGGCCGCCGATACCGGAAATATATGCTCCGCGCCAAGCGCGTAAAAATCGCCCGCCTCGTGGAATTTTTCCGGCGCGTCTGCCTTGTTTGCAAGTATTATATATGGCCTGCCGCTTCTTTTTACCCATTCAAATATCTTTTTATCTTCGGGTATCAGCCCGCACTGGCAGTCAACGGTAAACAGTATGAGGTCTGATTCTTTTATAGCCTCTTTTACCTGCTTTACCACTTCCTTCTTTATTCTGTCTTCACCGTCAATCAGCAGCCCGCCGGTATCAACAACGGTAAAAGAGCGTCCGAGCCACTCCGCCGTGCCGTATATCCTGTCGCGCGTCACGCCGGGGTAGTCTTCAACAATGGCCTTTGACTGTTTTATCAGTTTGTTGAAAATAGATGATTTTCCGACATTTTCGCGGCCCGCTATAAGTACCTGAAAATTGCTTTTTTCCATAGTTTCTCCGTCAAATTTAGAATAAGGGTATATCATAATGACATAAAAGAGGTGAAAATAACAGGGTTTTTGTGAACTCAGCGGGCTCAGTCTCAGCCGTACTGCTGATTACGCCGCTTTGCTAATTGTATTTTCCCAGATAATCCTTGAGCATCCCGGCGGTAAGGTCATCAAGCGACATAAAGCTCAGCCCGGCCAGATACCTGCCGTTGCCCTGCCTCGCCCATTCCACTTCGCAGAAAGTATTTATCTTCCCGGGAGCGTCGCCTAAAGGTATTTCGACCCGGATTAAGCTTCCGGGCAGCACTTTATCCTCGGTTTCAACGCAGATGCCTCCGAGTGAAATATTTGTGGTTTTTGCTTTTTTATACCTGACTTCCATTATATCAATGTCTTCATCAAGTATTTTATACTCGCAGTTGAGATTATTGGAATAGCGCTTGCCGCCGCGCCTGTCTGAAAAAAATGAGTTCATTGCAAAACCTCCTGAATCATTTTGTTATTACATATTAAGTTTAAACGTTTAAAAGCGTTTTGTCAAGTTTTTTGTTTTTTTCGCTTTTCCGGCTCTTGCCCCTCCCCGCGGGGAGAAGACGAATATGAGGGGCCTGGCCTGTCCGTAAAAAACTGAAATCTGCATTCATAAATATATGTTAATATATGGCTATGGAAAAAAATATATTAAGAAGAAAATATGCCTCCCGCAGATGCATTTTAACCGGTAAGGCGCGCACAAACGCGTCAAAAAAAATTGCCTCCCACTTTATAAAAAATGTTTTTCCACTGCTGACAGGCTGCCGCGGCGCTGCCTGCTACCACAGCACTAAAACCGAAACCCCCTCAGGAGGCATCATCTCTTTTCTCCACAAAAATAAAATCCCGGTTTTCCTTCCCGCGGTAACAGGCCCCGGGGAAATGGAATTCAGGCTTTTTGAAAAAGCCTCAGCACTGAGAAAAGGCGCTTACGGCATTTACGAACCTGCAGCAAAAAACAAAAAGGCACGGGTTAAAGACATTCAGATTATCATCGTACCGGGCGCGGCTTTTGACCGCTCAGGCACGAGGCTGGGAATGGGCGGCGGTTATTACGACAGATTTCTCGCCAAACTGCCTGAGAACGTGATAAAAGCGGGCCTTGCGTACTCCTGCCGGATTGCACGCACACTGCCGTCAGACAGCCACGACATAAAAATGGACCTGATAATAACAGAGAAAGGCGTCATCAATGCGCGAAAAAAAACTCTCCGGAAAACAAATTTACAAAGGAAGAACAGTAAGCTTAAGGGTTGATGAAATAGAAATCAACGGAAAAAAGTCGGTACGTGAGGTGGTGGTGCACCCCGGTTCGGCTGTGATCATACCCGTACTGTCATTTAAACCCCTCAAAATCATCCTGATCCGCCAGTACCGCTACGCGGCCGGCAAAGTCATGATCGAACTGCCCGCAGGTACAAGGGAAAAAAACGAAACAGCTTACGCTTGCGCGGTAAGGGAGATAGAGGAAGAAACAGGCTGCAAGGCGTCACGAATGAAAAGAATAGGTACTTATTATCCGGCGCCGGGCGCGCTTACCGAAGTAATGGGGCTTTTTCTCGCATGGAATCTGACTAAGACTTCTCAGGAAACTGACTTTGACGAATCCATAGAACCCTTTGCGGTAACCCTTAAAAAAGCCGTGAAGATGGTAATTGGCGGGAAAATCTGCGACGGAAAAACATCCCACGGAATACTGCTTTTAGACGCGCTTGTCAGAGAAAAAAAGTTTCCCCCGAAATAGTCTTCACCCTGCCGCTTTCAGAACGCGCTTTTATGGAGCCGTTTTTCAGGGTCTCTAAAACTGTATATGCCTTAAGTTTTCCTTTTTCTTCAAGCTTGATTACCCTTCCCTCCAGGGGTTCCATTCTTTTTACCCACGCCGCCGTGATTTTTTTTTCTGCTTTTGCGCCCGCCGAAATGTAATAATCAATTCTGCTCACAACAGCTATTAAAAGCGAAATTCTGTCAGCCTTCTGCCCGGCTGCCTCTTTTACCGAAACTGCGGCACTCTTGAGCCCTGCGGGTATTTCATTATTCACATTTATGCCTATTCCCGTCACAAGCTTTGAAGCGCTGTAATCGTTTTCTATGAGTATTCCGCAGGCTTTTCTGCCGCCGATTAGTATGTCATTTGGCCATTTTATCGAGGCCTTTATGCCGTTTTTCAGCAGTACATCCGTCACCGCAACCGATACAAGCGGCACCATAAAATAGGGTTTTTTTGTTTTCTTGCGGATTATAAAGGAAAACCAAAGCCCTCCTTCAGGCGAGCTCCAGGCCGCTCCCTGTTTTCCCCGTCCGGCACTCTGCCTTTCGGCGAGGGCGACTGTGCCGTTTAACTGCTGTGAATTCATGAGAAGGCTGTTTGTGGAATCAGCCTCAGGCACATAGACAAAGTTCCTGAGGGTTTTGTTGAGGGACAGAGCCTTAAAAACCGGTGAAATATCGTCCATTTATACGGTCAGTTTCAGGCTGATGTCTATCGCGTTTGGTGAATGGGTGATTGAGCCTATTGATATGTAGTCCACCCTTAAACGCGCTATGTCGCCGACGTTTTTTATGTTCACCCCTCCCGACACTTCCACCTTTGCCCTGCATTTGGCTGACTTCATCCGTATCAGCGCGAGCTCCATGGTCCGCAGGTCCATATTATCAAGCATTATTACGTCGGGCTGGACTTTTATCGCCTTGTCAAGCATCTCAAGAGTATCCACTTCCACTTCAACTGTCATGCTTTTCGGTATGAAGCGGCGCATCTCTGTCACGGCCTTTTCTATGTCAACTATCATCAGGTGGTTGTCTTTTATCAGCACCGCGTCATAAAGCCCCATCCTGTGGTTCTGCGCGCCGCCTGTTTTGACCGCGTACTTTTCAAGCAGCCTCAGGTTCGGGGTGGTTTTACGCGTGTCGAGAATGGTGGCCTTATAGGGCCTCGCTATCTCAACAAATCTCGCTGTTTCAGTGGCTACCCCGGAGAGCCTCTGCAGCAGGTTAAGCGCGAGGCGTTCACCGGTCAGTATCGCGCGCGCCTTTCCCTTTACCGTGGCAATTATTTCCCCGGACTTTATCCTGTCCCCGTCTTTTTTCTTAAAAACCATTCTGATACCCGGGTCAAGCTTCAAAAATACTTTTTTGGCAATAGGCAGGCCGCACAGGACTCCGTTTTCCTTTGCCTTGAATACGCCTTTCATTTCTGCATTTGAAGGCACAAGCATTTCAGTTGTAATATCGCCCGCGCCTACGTCCTCTTTCAGCGCGGATTCAATAAGACTGTCTATGTCTTTTTCATACTTCTTAAGCATCTTCATTTTGCCGCCTTTTCAAGCATTAAAAGCATCTCATTTATCGAAACGATGTCTTCCCTGCTCTTTTCAATTTTGATTTTTTCCTCTTCAACGGCCTTTTTCGGCGCGTTTTCCGCAAAGCCCGGATTTGCGAGCTTGGACTCGATAGTTTTTATCAGATTCTCAAGGTTCTGCAGCTTCTACTTCGCGGCTTCACGCTGTTTCGGTATATCAACAACACCCTCTATGTCA
>CAYGHG010000030.1:0-25292 GCA_964349515.1 uncultured Spirochaetia bacterium | reverse complement strand
ACGCAAAATTTAAAATCCGGTTTGCGGGCGACGCAGCGCATCGCCCCTACGAAGAAGACAAGACCAGCAATGAGGCGGATAAAACGAAAAAAACATATTGACATTGCAGCATGTGTCTTGTAATATTGATAATGATACTCAATCTCAATTAGGAGAAGCTTATGGATGCGGTTGAAAAACTCAGCAGTTACATAAAAGAAAAAGGGCTGAAAAACACGCCAGAGAGAAAGCGTGTTATTGAGGCGGCTAAAAGTTTAAAAGGGCACTTTGACACCGAAAAACTTTTCTCTGCCGCTAAAAGGCTCAATAAAAGCGTCTCGCGCGCCTCTGTTTACCGTACTGTGCCACTGCTTGTAAAAGCCGGTATTATTCACGAAGGCATGATGAAAGACGGAAAAACTATGTATGAATATTCCGATGACTATCATCACCACGACCACATGCTCTGTGTTAAGTGCGGAGGGATAATAGAATTTGAAGATGATGAAATAGAGGCGCTGCAGGAGCGGGTCAGCAAAAAGCACGGGTTCAAAATGACCGGCCACGGGCTGGTTATAAAGGGAATATGCGGTAAATGCAGGTAAATTTTTTTGAAAACTAAATGAGACTCGGTCTCAAAAACATAAGGAGGATTTATGAAAAGAAGTATGCTTTTGGTTATTGCGGTGATTGTTCTTGCGGTATCGTCTTACGCTGTACACCCTTTCAGTACTTCGGATGCTTCTGTTGTGGCTGTAAAGTCTGTTGAATACGAGGTTGACGTAAATTTCGGGCCAAACGGCACAGACCTGCTTTACTCGGTAAGCACGGGAGTTACGGAAATTCTATCGGCAGGAATAGGATATACGGATTATGCCGGGCCTGACGCAGTGTCGGGCGGGCTGCTTTCGCTTTCGCTTAACCTCATACTTTTCTCGGGTGAGGGGCTGCCTGCTGTCGCGCTGATAAACAGTTTCTCTCCCGGTTCTGAGGAGTATTCCGCGGTTCTTGCGGCAACGCAGGAATTTAACAATCTCAGCGTTCATATTAACGCGGGTTATGTTTTCCCGTCAGAGGATACCCCGGCAGGAATAGCTTTAGAGCTTGGGGTCTTTGAGGGTTTTTCAGTGCTTGCGGAGGTTTACGCAGACAGCATCATAAAAATGACAGGCGAGATAAGCGTGCTCGCGGGTTTAAGGTATGCTTTTAACGACAATTATTCCTTAAGTTTCGGTGCTGCATACGGCGCAAAAGAAAGCATGAATGTCTCATACACGCTCGGCTTGATAGCGGCGCTGTAGGAAGGCGGATAAAATGAAACTGACAGATTTAAAACCGGGCGATAAAGCCGTGATCACAACTGTTGACCCGCACGGGGAGATAGGAGTGAGGCTCGTGGAGATGGGGCTTGTAAAGGGCGCGCATTTTAAGTTCGTGAGGAAAGCGCCTCTCGGCGACCCTGTTGAAATACAGCTGCGCGGTTTTTGTCTTGCGCTCAGAAAAGAAGAGGCAAAACGCATTGAAGTGGAAGTAACAGGGCATATGGGTGACGGAAAACCCATGGGAAAAGGGTGCGGATGCAAAGGCAGAAAGGGGCACGTCCATGAAAAATAAAATAAAGGAAATACGCTGTGTTCTTGCGGGCAACCCGAACTCAGGAAAGACCTCGTTATTTAACGGTCTTGCAGGCGCGAACATGAAAGTCGGAAACTGGGCGGGGGTAACTGTTGAAAAATTTGAGGGTTTTGTAAAATACAAAAACTATAAAATTAGGATAACAGACCTGCCGGGCACATACTCGCTTACCGCTTACTCGCCTGAAGAGGTGATAGCGAGAAACTACATTATTGATGAAAAACCTGATGTGGTTATAAATGTTGTGGACGGCACCAACCTGGAGCGCAACCTGTACCTTACCACCCAGATAATGGAGCTGGAAGCAGACATGGTAATGGCGCTGAACATGTATGACGAGGTAAAGGCAGCGGGGATTCAGATAGATGTTAAACAGCTGCAGACGCTTTTCGGCTGCCACATAGTGCCCACCAACGCCGTGAAAAAAGAGGGGTTAAATGCCCTGCTTGACCATGTGATAAGGGTGTTTGAAAGGCAGATAATAGTCAGAAAAAACAAGCTCTCTTATGATGACAAGCTTGAGCAGGATATTGAGATAATAGCAGACGCTCTCAAAGCTGATTTGGAACTCACCATGAAATATCCCGCAAGGTGGCTTGCTGTAAAACTGCTGGAAGCCGACCAGCCTGTATACAGGATAGTCAAGGAGCGCGCGGTATGGCTGAATGCCGGCAGGCTTGTAAAGGAAGCAATTGCAAAAAACGAAGACAAACCGGGAGCGGGTTTAAGCGCGAAAACAGCCTCGGACAGGTATGCTTTTATCCGCGGCGCCGTACAGGAAACTGTCAGCGGATTTAACCCTGAGAAAAAGACTGTAACCGACTATATTGACATGGTGCTGATAAACAGGTTTGCAGGGCTTCCGATATTCCTCTTTATAATGTGGCTCTTGTTTCAGTTCACATTCAAGCTCGGTGAGGCTCCCATGGGTTGGATAGAAGTGTTCTTTTCGTGGCTGGGCAATTCGGCTGCTGCGGCTCTCCCGGAAGGAGAGCTCCGCTCGGCAATAGTGGACGGAGTGATTGCAGGCGTGGGGGGTGTTGTGGTGTTTTTGCCCAACATACTTCTTTTGTTCTTAGGGCTGTCGTTTCTTGAAGCCACAGGCTACATGGCGCGCGCCGCTTTTGTAGTTGATAAAGTATTCCACAAGCTCGGGCTCCATGGAAAGTCATTCATCCCGATGGTCACGGGTTTCGGATGTTCCGTGCCGGCCTTCATGGCGTGCAGGACGCTTAAAAATAAAGGCGACAGGCTGGCTACCATGATGGTAATACCATTCATGAGCTGCGGGGCGAAACTGCCCGTGCATATTCTGATTATCGGGGCTTTTGTACCTGCGGCAATGCAGGGCAACGCACTCTTTGGCATATACATTTTTGGAGTGGTTGTGGCTGCACTCTCGGCGAAACTTTTTAAGTCCACGATATTCAAGGGAAAGTCAGAGCCGTTTGTAATGGAGCTTCCCGTCTACAGGCTGCCCACGCTGTGGTCAGTCGCGGTGCAGACTTGGATTAAAGCGTGGATGTATCTGAAAAAAGCCGGGACCGTAATACTCGCGGCTTCTGTTATTATCTGGTTTGTCAGCACGTACCCCAAGGATATTCAATCGGAAAAAATGTATGCGATTGAGGCAGAGTCTGTTACTTCAGATGCCGGGCTTGACGGGCAGGTGAAAGAAGAAATGGTTTCTGACATAGAACACGAGCAGGCTGCGAAACAGCTTGAGTACTCTTTTGCGGGGCGGCTGGGAAAATTCATAGAGCCCGTAATAAGGCCGCTTGGCTTTGACTGGAAAATAGGCGTCTCGCTCATAGCGGGGCTTGCGGCAAAAGAGATAGTGGTGTCAACCATGGGAACCATATACTCCATAGGGGAAACCGACGAGCAGTCTGTGCCTCTAAAGGAGCTGTTAAGAAACAACCCGGACTACAATTTGGCCATGGCTTTGTCGCTTCTTGTATTTGTCCTGCTCTATGTGCCGTGCTTAGCCGCAACAGCGGTGTTTCATAAAGAGGCGGGGGAGTTGAAGTGGACTTTGTTTTACGTAGCCTACTCAATGACAACCGCGTGGGTGCTGGCGTTTGTGGTGTATAGGGTGAGTATGATATTCTTAAGTTAATAAGCCAAAAGACAGAAGACAGAAGTTAAACACAAAAGTTAAAAGACAAAAGACAGAAGTTAAAGCAGTAAAACTCAAATACGAGTTTTGTTTATGCCGTAAACTTATGTATTCTGTCTTTTGTCTTCTTGACTTGCTTTAATTTGTCTTAACTTATGTCTTCTGTCTTTTGTCTTCTAAACTTATATTTTTCTATGCTATAATCGGGATATTATGAATAAACTAAAAAACAGGATATTTGGCGCGGCTGCGGTATTGCTGATGCTTTTTTCAGGGTCAGCCGGCGCTTTTCACCACCATGACATATCCCATGAATGCGGTCATGAAAGCCCTGAGAATTCTGAACGCAGCGGATGCGCCGTATGCCATCACATAACTCATGCAAATGTCGTAACGCCTGTTACCCAGGCTTTCGCAGCACCTTCTTTTCTTGACTTCATACTGCGGGAGGCTCTGCCCCGGCCGTATGACTCACTGCTTATCACTTCTTATGTATCAAGGGCGCCTCCCTCTTTTTAGTAAATGAGTTTCTTTACACTAAAAAAACAGGAGGTGCGCTTATATGCGCGCTATAACAATTTTCTCTGTATTCATGCTGCTTTTTGGTTTATCAGTTTTTGCACAGGAGACAAAACCCGCGATTGCACTGCCTGACATCAGCTTTACCGGGCAGGCGGGCGTAAATCTTTCCGCGGGCCCTGAGGACAGCAGGGAGGCTTCCTTTACCTTTGACGGTTTTGAGATAATGGCACAGTCATACATGCACCCTGATGCTCAGGCTGTGTTTGTACTCGGCGCCCATAACCACGAAGGTGTAATTGAGTTTGAAGTAGAAGAGGCCTTTTTGACCTTTTCAAACCTTCCTTTTTCAACCGCTGTCAAAGCGGGAAGAAAACTTCTTGATTTCGGCAGGATAAACCACATACACCCTCACGAGTGGCTCTTTCTCTCCAAACCCCTCATATACTCAGGGTTTCTGGGCGGGCACGGTTTAAACGGCGACGGTGCCTCTGTAGAAGTGCTGCTTCCTCTGCCGGTTTTTCTGAATGTGCAGGCGGGACTATGGAGAACGCCTGAAGCGCACCATGAAGAAGAGGGGGAGGAGCATCATCACCACGCTTTTTCTCCCGCGGGCGAGCTTTACAATCTGAGGCTGTGGTCATCCTTTGAACCTGCGGAAAAAACAGAGCTTGAGTTCGGATTGAGCGGACTTAAGGGAACAGGTTCCTGCCATGAAGACCACATGGACAGGATCGTGATGCTCGGCGCTGACCTGACACTTAAAATGTGGCTTTCTGCTTATTCACGCTTTATGGTTATGGCTGAGGCCATGTATCTTGAAAGGCAGGTGCCTCCCGGTACTTTTGGAAGCATAGGCGCATATCTTTACGCGGGTTTAAGGCTTGATAAAAACTGGGAAGCCGGATTAAGGTATGACTGGGCGGAAACCCCCGGGCCTGCAAGGGACAAACACTCAAATATTTCGCTGATTGCTTCAAACTACATAACAGAGTCATTTAAAATACGGGCGGAGTATGCCTACTCTCCTGAAGAGGAAACTCACACAGGGATGATAAAAGCGGTATTTGGAATCGGGCCGCATACACATCCCCTGCAGTAAGGGGCGTGTCATGAAAAAATTTGTTCCGTTGCTTTTGATGTTTTTGTTCTCTTTTTCTGTTTACGCGCAGCAGCTCAGAGTGGTCTGCACCACGGCGGAGATTGCGGATATTGTTAAAAATGTGGGCGGTGACAAGGTTGAGGCCATCTGGCTCATGGACGGACGCCAGGATCCTCACTCTGTGGAGCCGCGGCCCTCTATGGTTATAAAGGCGCGTGACGCTGATGCTGTGGCGGTCATAGGAATGGATCTTGACATGTGGATGGACGGCGTGATCAGGGCGTCACGCAATCCGAAGATACAGAAAGGGAATCAGGGATATATTGACCTCTCCGAAAAGATAGACAAGCTTGAAGTGCCGGAGGGGAAAGTGGACGGCTCCATGGGGGATGTGCACGTTTACGGCAACCCCCACTACTGGCTGAACCCTGAAAACGGCGCGGTGATGGCAGCAACAATAAGTGAAAGGCTGTCTGTCATTGACCCGGACAATACATCTTTTTACACAGCCAATATGATGACATACAACAGGCTGCTGGAGAAAAAAGCCGGTGAGTGGAAAAAAGCAATGGAAGTTTTCAAAGGCGTTCCGGTGCTGCCTACTCATAACTGCTGGCTGTATTTCATTGAGTATTTTGGCATGGAGAGCACTGGGTATCTGGAAAGCAAGCCTGGTATCTACCCTTCACCGAGGGAGCTTGTTGCTCTCTCTGAAAAGATGAAGGCGCAGGGGACAAAGATAATTTTTGCAGAACCTTTTTACCCCTCCGCTGCTGTGGAAAAACTCTCTGAAATGACAGGCGCAAAAGTAGTGCGGGTACCCTCGTCTTCGCGCGGCGCTGAAGGCACGGAGACATACATAGGGCTATTTGACTACGTTGTAAAAAACCTTAGTGAATCTGTGAAATAGTGAAAAGGCCCCGCCGTAAAAGGCGGGGCCTTTTTTAAAGGAGGACAGGATGTTTGAAATACTTATTTGGCCATTTCTGGCGGCAGTTGTCCTGGCAGGAATTCACGCATATCTGGGGATGCACGTCATAGAGCGCGGCATAATATTTGTGGACCTGGCGCTGGCGCAGACCGCGGCGCTTGGCGCTCTTGCTGGGTTTCTTGCCGGTTTTGAAATGCATACAACAGGGTCATATTTCTTTTCGCTGGGTTTCACGCTTTGCGCCGCCCTCTTTTTGTCGCTTACACGGAATGCTATAAAGGAAATACCCAGGGAAGCGCTGATAGGCGTGCTGTATGTATTTGCCGCGGCCGCGGCGGTATTGATACTGTCAAAGGCCCCCTCGGAGGCAGAGCACATAAAATACATGCTGGTGGGAAACATACTTTTTGTGAAGCCTGAAGAGGTCATTATTACAGCGGTTTTATACACGGCCATAGCCGGTTTCCACTTCGTGTTCAGGGATAAGTTCATGGCAATAACAAAAGAGTGCCCGGGCTGTGAAAAAAAGATGAATGTGATGCTGTGGGATTTTCTTTTTTACGCGACATTCGGCGCGGTGGTGACGTCATCAGTTGCAACCGCCGGGGTACTGCTTGTTTTTTCCTACCTTATTGTGCCTGCGGCGCTCTCGTTCATGTTTTTCAGGGGGGTAAAGGCGCGGCTGTTATTCTCGTGGGCGGCCGGTGTTGTATGCAGCATCTTTGGTATTGCTCTCTCGGTATTTACAGACCTGCCTACAGGCGCCTCCATTACCGCGGTATTTGGCCTTGTTTTTACGGTGGTTTTCACGGTAAGAGCGTTGTGGTATAATAATTTTCAGAAATCAAAAAAAGCAGTCTGATAGTACAAGAGGAGCATCATGGAAATAAACGTAATGAACGGCCTTTTGCTCTCGCTTTTTGCGGGCATGTCCACGGCCATAGGCTCTGTTATCGCTTTTGTACTCGGAAGCAGGGGCAACAAGTTTCTGTCTTTCGGGCTGGGGCTCTCGGCCGGCGTCATGGTTTATGTCTCGCTTGTGGAGATACTGCCTCACGCCGGTGAAACTGCAGGCGAGTGGGGCGCGCTTCTTGCTTTTTTTGGCGGCATAGGCATCGCAGCGCTGATAGACAGGCTGATACCCGACGCGCAAAACCCGCATGAGGCGAGAAAAGAGTCGCTTATTAAAGAGCTTAAAATAACCGGGCGCAGCCACGCAAAGCGCAAGCTGATGAGAACCGGTATGTTTACCGCCTTTGCAATCACCATACACAATTTTCCCGAGGGCTTTGCCACATTTGCGGCAGCTTCAACAGACCTGACGCTCGGCATTACGATCGCAATAGCGGTTGCCATACACAACATCCCCGAGGGCATATCCGTGTCAGTTCCCATATACGCCGCCACAGGCGACAAGAAAAAAGCATTTTTTTATTCCGCTCTGTCAGGCCTGGCAGAACCCGCGGGCGCGCTTGTAGGGTGGCTGATACTCGCGCCGTTTCTCACCGAGCACCTGCTGGGCGTGGTTATGGGCGTTGTAGCCGGCATCATGATATACATATCATTTGACGAGCTGCTTCCAACCGCCAGAGAATACGGCGAGGGCCACACCGAGATAGCAGGCGTGATAGCCGGCATGGCGGTCATGGGTGTCAGTTTAAATCTGCTTTAATTCAAAAGGAGGAAATAATGAGGAAAACTTTTATGTTTATCATTGCGGCTTTATTTGCCGGCACGGCATACAGCCACCCTCATGTATTTATTTCCCCTTACGTTAAGATAAATATTACAGGCGGGGTTATTGAGCAAATTGAGGTTGACTGGGTTTTTGACGAAATGACAGGCGGCTCTATGATTGAATTTATTGACAGTAATTCTGACGGGGAGGTAAGCCGCGAAGAATCAAAAAAAATAAGGGAAGAGGTTTTTCCTTCGCTTGCTTCATACAATTACTATGCGGAAATAAGGGCTGACAAAGGAAAACCTGTAAAGATAAAACCCGGGCCCCTGGAAATTGCCGTCGAAGACGGTATTCTCAGATACATCTTTTCGGCGCCGCTTGGCATAGAAACCGGCATGCTGTTTTTATCCTTTGATGACCCTGATTTTTATACCGCTTTTGAGTTTGGCGCGGGCAATGTTTCCGTATATGAAGCAGGTGTAAAAAAAGAAGGGGTTAAAATAACACAGAAGGAAAAAGGCGGGGTAACAGGGGTTTATGTGGAGTTGAAGGGCGGAAAACAATGAAGAAAGCAATTTTAGCCCTGCTGTTGGCGGCGGTTGTGCCGTTTGTCGTATTCGCGTCAAACCCCTTTCTTACCGGCAGTGAAGGGAAAAAAGAAAAATCTGTGTCCCTGCCGGGTTCTTCTTTGATAAAAAAAATAGCGGCAATCCAGGCCCGGCTAAACAGAAAAATTTCCGATCAGATAAAATCATACAGGGAAAAGGGCACGGCAGGGGTTTTTGCCGCAATATGCGCCGCCATGCTGGCCTACGGCGCAGTGCATGCGCTGGGGCCGGGCCACGGAAAGGCTGTGCTTTCAGCGTGGGTGCTTGCTTCCCGAAAACGGGTGCGCAGGGTGATAGCGGCGGGTGTTTTATCCGCTTTTTTTCACGCGATGTCGGCAATGGCGCTTGTGGCGGTTTCGTTTATCATCATAAAAAAAACGGTAGGTGCGGAAGCAGATTTTATAAGGGAAATAATGCAGTTTGCAGCGGGGTTGGTGCTGTTTTTTGTCGGCATAGCCGTGCTTAAGGGCGTATTCATGCCGGGGAAAAAAGAAAATCACGAACCGGAAAAAAAGCACGGGCCGCTTGCCATATCAGCGGGTATCGGCCTTGTACCCTGCCCCTCCACTACGGTCATACTGGTTTTCTCGTTCAGTTTCGGGCTTATCGCGGAGGGAATTATTTTTGCACTGTTTTTTGCCGCGGGAATGGCGCTTACCCAGACAGCCATAGCCCTGGGTGTGTGGCATCTGGGCGAGAGGGCCGTTGTGTCGGGTAAAACCGCCGGTTTTGTAATATCCCGCGTTGTTCCCGCTATATCCGGCGTGATACTGCTGGCTGCGGCTGTTTTTGTGGCATCTCCTTTTATTGCAGGCACAGCAAGGTTTTAAAACCCTGGAAATCAAAAAACTTGACAAAAAGTATTTTTGCGTGTATTATTGGCATATGCTAATAATTAACCTAAGGAGGCTTTAGATGGCGCGGCCTGTGAAATGCAGGAAGATTTGCTGCGGGGAGGAATCGCTTTGTTTTGCGCCGCTTGGCGCAAAGCAGGGGAAACTGCGGGAAATAGTGATGACTCTTGACGAGCTTGAAGCGCTGAGGCTTGTGGATCTGGAGAAAAAATACCACGCGCAGGCGGCTCTCAGCATGGGGGTTTCCAGGCAGACGCTGGGAAACATAGTTGAGTCGGCAAGGGCAAAGACAACAGAGGCAATTATTAAGGGATGTGTTCTGGCTGTAAAGGGAGGCACAATACTTAAAAAAGCCCCGCGAAAGAGCGGAAAATAAAAGGAGGCGTACTATGGAACTTGATGTCACTCAGAAGAGTTTTAAGAAAGAGGTTTTGGAGTCGGATGAGCCGGTGCTTGTGGATTTCTGGGCAGCGTGGTGCATGCCCTGCAGGATGATAGCCCCTACAATAGCCGAGATTGCGAAAGATTACACAGGGAGGCTCAAGGTCGTGAAAGTCAACGTGGACGACTCGCCGGGGCTGGCGCATGAGTACGGTATATCGGGAATACCCACGCTTGCAATATTTAAAGGCGGCGAGCTGGTACAAAGAGTAAGCGGCGCATACCCCAAAGCGGCATTAGTGCAGGTCATCAAGCCGTATCTTGCGGCTTAAGGGGGAGCAAGATGCTTCAGACAAAACTGAAACACTTAAACACCGCGGATGAGCTTAAAAAAACAATTACGGAAAATGAAAATGTCATGGTCTGCTGCGGCAGGATGGGCCCCATGTGCATTCCGGTTTACGCGGCAATGGAACTGCTGGAACCGGAATATAAGCATGTGGTTTTCAGTGATTTCCCATTTGACACCCCGGAAGCGGATGTCATAAGGAAACTTCCCGAATGCAGGGATTTCAGGGGGCTGCCTTTTACGGTTTATTACAAAAAGGGAAAAGTGGTTAAAGCGACTACAAGCATACAGACCAAGGCGCAGATAAAGGAGATACTGGATGCAAATTATAAGGTGTATTTTTGACAACAGGGGTTTTGTGTGGTATATGTGTATTACAGGAAAATTCCTGAATAATAAACGGAGGTAAAGTTATGGGTACAAAGGCAAGGGAAATAGCGGGAGTCAACGTTGACGAGCTGTTAAAGATGCTGAATAAGGCATACGCGGACGAGTGGCTGGCGTACTACCAGTACTGGGTGGGAGCGAAAGTGGCAGTCGGCAGGATGCGCGGGATCATTGCCGGAGAACTGGAAGAACACGCGAATGAAGAGTTAAAGCACGCAGGGATGCTGACTGAAAGGATAATTACGTTAGGAGGCACGCCTCTCATCACGCCCCAGCAGTTACTCGCAGAGTCAGGGTGCGGCTACGACGCGCCGTCAGACCCGAACACAAAGAAACTCGTGGAGCAGAACATAAAAGGGGAGCAGTGCGCGATTACCACATACAAAAAGATTTACGATTTCGTAAACGGTAAAGACCCTGTTACGGCAAAACTTGTGCTTGAAATAATGGAAGACGAGATAGAGCATGAGGAGGACTTGGAGGCAATACTCGCTGACATGACAACACCGGTAAAATAAAAGCAGTTTAAAAGCCCGCCGTCTTTTGACGGCGGGCTTTTTTTATATCACACGGCTTAATGCAACAAATAGGGTCGGATCTTAAATGTTGTACGATTTTTCACAATGTTGTATAAATGTCAAACATATGTTATACTTTAAATGCAACAAGAATAAACAAAATAAAGGAGTATTAAGATGAAGTTTATAACAGTGCGGGATCTTGCCGTGAAAAACAAGAAAACACGGGAAATAATTAGCAGGGAAGACAGTGTTTTGACCCTGAACGGAAAGCCGATAGCATATATGCTGCCCATAAACGAGGACAATTTTGAGTTTGTGGTAAATGAGGCCATGAGAATCAAGGCTGCGGCCTCGTTTGGGTCCATGCAGAAAAAAGCTGCGGCCGCGGGCATCAGTGAAAAAGAAGGGCTTAAAGAGATTGAGGATTACAGGGCAATTAGAAAAGGCGCCCGTAAAAAGCGCGGATGATCAGGGCTGTAATTGATACAAATGTACTTGTATCCGCTTTATTACACCCGGGAGGAAAGCCTGCGCAGGTCATGCTGATGGTTTTTGAGGGAAGGATATTTCCGGTTGTCAGCAAAGCGGTGCTCAGAGAGTATCAGGGAGTCCTTGGCAGAAAAAAGTTTGGGTTTTCAGAGAGTGACATGAATGCATTTTTACAGTTTATGGGCAGCTCTGTTTTTGAATTCGGCGATCCTGCCGGTTTTCATGGCAGCGTACATAAAGATGACAGTATTTTCGTATCAGCGGCTGTTGCCGGCTCCGCGGATTTTATAATAAGAGGAAATATAAGGCATTTTCCTGCAAAAAAATACGGGAACACAAAAGCGGTAACGCCTGCGGAGTTTCTGCAAAGTTTTTAACAGCATGTCGTGAAGATAAAACACGGTGTCGGAGAATGCTTTAATACTTTACAGACAAGAACCGGGAAGGTGGGGCTGAGGATGAGGAGGAGGGGTCAGGGAAAAGGGAGGAAAGACGAGTGTAAAGGTGTGAGTGTGAGGGTGTAAAGTTTAGTACTAGAAAGACGAGTGTAAAGGTGTGAAGGTTAGGACGGGAAAGACGAGTTACGCTTGGAAAACTATGGATGAAGGCAGATAACAGCAGAAACGGAACAGAACAAAAACGAGGCGGGTTTGAAACCCGCCTCTACGATTTTTTTGTACGGCATTTGGAAAAACAGGGCAAAGACTGAGGATGAGGATTTAGGGTTAAGAGAAAACAATGGTGTCAGACTTTAGATGAGAGTTGAGAATAAGTAAATGGAAAAAACTATTGACTTGCCTCAAATATAATATATTCCACCTTGCAGCTGTGTTTAATATTCTTTTTATACCACCTAAGCATATGAATTACATACAAAACATAGTATTTGATTGACAAAAATATGTTATTTATGTTATATATATCAAAAGGTGATATAAAATGAATAACAAACATAGCAAAACATTAGGGCCAAGAGAGTCTCAGTTAATTACCTCGTTATACGACGTGGATAAACAGGTATTTAAACTGCAAGACATTAAAGACATCCTTCGTGTAGAAGAGTCATTAGCCGCCAACCTGGCCAGCAGGCTGAACGCAAAGGGAATAATCACCCGTATAAAGCAGGGGCTTTATGCCATTGTTCCTTTTGAAATGGGCAGAGAAACTGCATACGCCCCGGATGCCGGTATCATCGCAAGGGAAATCGTAAACAGTAAGATTTACTATATTGCTTTTGCTTCGGCGTTACAGCTGCACGACATGACAACTCAGCCGCAGCTGACAAATTATGCGGCTGTTATGGAACAGATACCGGATGTAAAGGCGGCCGGATATGACTATAAATTTGTGAAATTAAGCGAGAAGAATTTCTTTGGAATTGAGGATTTTTGGATAAATAAGCAGGAAAAAATAAAAGTCAGCGATGTGGAAAAAACACTAATTGACTGCCTTAATCATCCTGAATATTGCGGCGGCATAAGCGAAGCCGCAAAAGCCTTATATATTAAAAAAGATTTGATTGTTATTGATAAGCTTGTAAGTTATGCCGTTAAACTTAATAAGGGCAGCGTATGCGCGCGGCTTGGATACCTGCTTGAACTCTATAAACTGGCCGGCGGGAACAACCTGAATCTGCTGAAACAGCTGATCGGAAAATCATATGCCCCGCTTGACCCGACAATGCCAAAAAGCGGCAGGTATCTGAATCAATGGCGGCTTCGTCTTAACGTGGACAGGGAAGAACTGGAAAACGCAGGGAGGACATAAATGATACCGCAGAAAAATTTGTCATTACTTGCGAACAGGCTGCTTAAAGAGGGCGGGGGCACACGTATACAGGAAAAAGTTCTTGAAAGAGATTATTGCATATCATGGATACTGGCCGGGCTTGATACAGTGCCACTGAAGGACAAAATTGTTTTTAAGGGCGGGACAGCGCTTAAAAAATGTTATTTTAAAGATTACCGTTTCTCGGAAGGCCTTGATTTTACGCTGACTTCTGAATTAAGTTTTGAAGAAATACTTGCCGGTTTGAACCCTGTGTACGAATTTATCAAAAAGTCGTCGAATATCTCTCTGGGATTCAGCAGGGTGGATAAGGATACACATCAAAACAGCCATACTTTTTATCTGTCTTATGACGGGCCGCTTCCAAAAAAAGAGTTACGGGAATTGAAAGTTGATATTACCATAAAAGAAAAAATGATTGAAAGCCCCGTTAACATGCCTTTGTTATCATATCCGGAATACTTTGACGTACCGCAGCCGGCTAAGGTCAGGGTTTACAGCCTGAATGAAATATCTGTTGAAAAAACAGCTGCATTGGTTGACAGGGCCAGAAATGAAGCCCGCGACTTATATGATATGTGGTATCTGATTGAAAATGGTTCTGTAAATATTGGAAATCTCTCAGGTGCTATTAGGGAAAAAATCGGGTTCAGGGGTAAAAAAATTGAGGAAATTAGAGACGAATTTATTAAAAAGGAAATGCGTCTTGAAAAGTTATGGAATGAGCGGCTAAGCCACCAGATGGTCAAGCTTCCTGAATTTAATGATGTGTACAGGCTGGTGAAGAAAGAATTCAGAAAAGCCGGGCTGGATGATTGACTTAAAAAGCCACATGGTATAGCAGTCTGTTTTTTTACTTAAAACGCAAGCAGCTTGTCCGACCACTCTACCACGCCGTAAAAATCATTCAGCGTAGAGAGGGGGCAGGTTTCGGTGCCTTCTTCGTTTCTTGATTTCAGGCATGTCCCGCAGGCCATGAGCTGAGCCGATTTATTTGAGAGTATTTTTTCAACCTGCGTCGTGATGTTGAACTTTTCCGATGATGTTTTTTCATACTCGACTCCTTCGCCCATAAGAAAAACCCTCACTTCATCCCCCTTGTCAAGCGCCGGATTGGCAAGCCTGAGTGCGTTCCAGTTTGTTTCCGCGTGCTTTCCCGACAATACGATTCCCGGTTTCATGAAGAGCCTCCTTGAATTATTGGGTTTATGTGATAGTATATCAGCCGTCAATCAATGCGCAAGAAATATTAACAAAAAGGGGCAGACATGGCGGGAAAAATAATTAAAGAGCTGAAAAACCACGCGCCTTTTACCATGCTGGGGGCGGCTACCGGCATAATCATCATGTTGTTTTTTGTTAAATTACCTGAGAAAACCGCGCATGATATTTTTTATGTGCTTCATCCCGCCCACGTATTTTTAAGCGCGCTGGTGACAGCTTCCATATTTAAAAAGAACAGCCCGCAGGCAGGGGGTAAAATCAATCCCGTTCTTTTCATTACAATAGGGTACTTAGGTTCGGTGGGGATAGCGACACTGAGTGATTCAATAATCCCATATATAGGAGAGACACTGCTTGACATGCCGCGCAGGCAGCCTCATATTGGTTTTATAGAAAAGTGGTGGCTGGTTAACCCTCTTGCATTCGCGGGCATTGCCCTTGCATGGTTTAAGCCCTCCACCAGATTCCCTCACGCGGGCCACGTGCTTATAAGCACCTGGTCATCGCTTTTTCACATGATTATGGCAGGCGCCGCCGGCCTGACCGCACCGGGCATTGCTGCTGCATTTGTTTTTCTCTTCCTTGCGGTATGGCTGCCCTGCTGTGTGAGCGACATTGTGTTCCCGCTGCTGTTTGTAAAAAAACAAAACAATTAATTTGACACAAAACCATTCATGATGTACTATTGTTAATGAAAACCATTATCAATAAGGAGACGCATGAAAAATAAAGACTGCCCTGACAGGGAAGAGTGGCACGGCCGTTTCAGAGGCTTAGGATGCAGGATGACAGCCGGACGAGAGGCTGTAATTGAAGTCTTGTCCATAACCAAAGAGCACTTAAGCGCCGAAGAAATATACAATCTTGCCAAAAAGCGCAACCCCGAACTCGGGCTTACAACTGTTTACAGGACGCTTGAGAGGCTCTCTGCCATGGGAGAGGTATATAAGTTTGATTTCGGCGACAAGCGCGCCCGCTTTGAGCTTGCCCGCAGCGCCAAGGGGCACCACCACCACCTCGTATGCACTTCCTGCAATGCCATAATAGATTATGACGATTTTATAGATGACGAGGTAAAACTCCTGAAAGAAACCGAGAAAAAGCTCTCTAAAAAATATAATTTTAAAATAGAAGACCACCTGCTGCAGTTTCACGGCAGGTGTGAAAAATGCAGTAAGTAAAATTTTTTAAACATTAGTGAAAATGATTTTCAATAACAAAAGTGGAAAGGAGGCGATTATTATGCCGGGAATGAACAGGACAGGGCCGCTTGGCTCAGGCCCGATGAGCGGGCGCGGTATGGGGCTTTGTGGCGGCGGACGTGGAACCGGAGCGGGGCGCGGAATGGGACTGGGAAGAGGAAGGGGATTTTTTGGCGGCTATGCTGCTGATACAGGCAGGCAGCCGGCGCTGGAGCAGAAGATTGAAGAACTTGAAGCAAAGATAGAAGAACTGCAAAAAAACAAGGGCTGAAAATTTTGCCCGCGGGCTCAGGCTTAAAGCGCTTTAAGCCGGGCCTGAAAAAACAGGAGGATTTAAATGAAACTCGGAGTTACTTTGGAAGACAACCGCGGGATGGAATCAAATGTCTCGGCGCATTTCGGGCAGTGCCCATTTTTTTTGATCGCTGAAATAGAGAACGGCAGAATAACAAAATCTGAAGTCGTAAAAAATGAGGCTGAACACGGCGGCGGGGGCTGCGTGGCTGTTGACGAGATTTTAAAGCACGGCTTAACGCATGTGATAGCGGGCGGCATGGGAGTTAATGCCCAGCATAAATTCGCGGCAGCTGGTGTAAAGGTTTTTGGTTACAGCGGCAGGGCCGGCAGCGCCATTGAAGATCTTTTAAGCAAAGGGCTTGGAG
Source organism: uncultured Spirochaetia bacterium (assembly GCA_964349515.1). Classification (GTDB taxonomy): domain Bacteria; phylum Oederibacteriota; class PGYV01; order PGYV01; family CAYGHG01; genus CAYGHG01. The sequence goes on along the minus strand of CAYGHG010000030.1, from coordinate 8,861 downwards.
GGCTTGAGGGCTGCACCGAACACGGACACGGGCATTGAGCTTTTAAAAGGAGAAAAAATGAAAATATGCGTAACAGCAAAAGGAAATGATTTGTCATCTGAAACAGACCCAAGATTCGGCAGGTGCGGTTTTTTTGTGTTTTACGACACTGAAACGGAAAAATATGAATTTTGTAAAAATGAGTACGCGGCGGATTCAGGCGGCGCAGGAACCAAGTCAGGCTCTTTTGTGGCGGAAAAAGGCGCAAGGCTGGTTATTACAGGCCGTGTGGGCCCCAATGCGGAGCGGGTGCTGTCGGCAGCCGGAATTACAGTTATTCCTGATGTGAAGGGCAGCGTGGAAGAGGCAGTCAAAAACAGCGGATACAAAAAGAACTGAATAATGAAAATAGCGATAGCAAGCGGCAAAGGCGGCACCGGAAAAACAACTGTTGCTGTGGGCCTCTCTTCGGTAATGGAGGGGGCTGTGGTTGCTGACTGTGATGTGGAGGAACCCAACGCGGCGCTTTTTTTAAAGCCTGAAATCGTGGAGAAAGTAAATGCGCATGTTTTAGTGCCCCGGGTTGATTTAAAGAAATGCACTTATTGCAGAAAATGTGCTGTTTCGTGCCGTTTTGGAGCCATTACCGTTATTCCGCCGTCAAAATCCGGATTAACCGGGCAGGTGCTGGTATTTGACCACCTGTGCCACAGCTGCGGGGCATGTATTACAGCCTGTACTGATAAAGCGCTGAGCGAGCAGCCGCGTGAAATAGGCATGATTGAAAAGGGAAATTTTAATAACGGGCAGTTAATTACGGGCAGGCTTAACATAGGCGAGGCAATGGCGCCTCCGCTTATAAAAAAAGTAAAAGCAGAGGCAGAAAACGCAAAATTTCTGATAATAGACGCTCCACCGGGGAATTCCTGCCCCATGGTTGCATCTGTAAAGGGTACGGATTATGTCCTGCTGGTGACAGAACCCACGCCTTTTGGATTAAATGACCTTAAAATAGCAGTGGATACATTAAGGCAGAAAAAATTAAAATTCGGAGTGGTGATTAACCGCAGCGGGCCGAGGGATTCGATAATTGAGGATTTTTGTGCTTTGGAAAAAATAAAAATAGAGGCGAGAATTCCATTCATGCGCAAAGCGGCAGAAGTCTATTCCAGGGGCGGCAGCATAAGCGGTGAAGTGCCGGAGTTAAAGGCGATCTTTGAAGGCCTTGGAAAAAGATTATTGGAATACTCAGGCGGAATACAATGAAGCAGATAGTTTTCATAAGCGGCAAAGGCGGTACGGGCAAGACAGTAGTCTCCGCATCTTTTGCGGCTCTTTCAAAGAACATAGTGATGGCAGACTGTGATGTTGACGCTTCAAACATGCATCTGCTTTTAAAGCCTGAAATAATAGAGTCCCATGATTTTTACGCGGGCTATAAAGCCCGCATAGACCCGGATAAATGCATTCAGTGCGCCAGGTGCCTGCTGCAGGCATGCAGGTTTGGCGCTATCAGCAGGGATTTTACCGTGGATGAGGGTTCCTGTGAAGGGTGCGGCGCCTGTTCGCAGATATGCCCGGCTGAGGCTGTAGAGATGAAAGAAAATTTATCAGGCAGGTGGTTTGTTTCAAAAACAGCGCCCGGCATCCTGGTTCACGCAAAGCTGGGCGCAGGCGAGGATAACTCGGGCAAGCTGGTATCAAAAGTAAGGGAAGAGGCCGTTAAGAGGGCAAAAGAGGCCGGTTATGATACAATAGTAATAGACGGGCCTCCGGGTACGGGGTGCCCTGTCATGGCTGCAATTACAGGGACAGACCTCGCGGTTATTGTAACCGAGCCGACTGTTTCGGGAATGCATGACCTGGAAAGAGTGACAATGACGGCAGACAGATTTGGAACCCCATGGGGCGTCATAATCAATAAATCTGATATAAATCCGGAAATGTCGGGCCGGATCAGGGATTTCTGCAAATCAAAAAAAGCGCCGCTATTTGGTGAAATAGAATTCGCTGAAGAGGTCCTGCAGGCAGTGGCGGAAGGAATCCCGCCTGTCCTGTGGCCAAAAGGCAATGCCGCAATTCAGTTTAAGAAAAGTTTTGGCCGCATAACGGAATTTACCGGCGGACAGGCAGTAAAAATCTGACAACACAGGAGCCTGTATGTTAAAAAAACCTTCAATAGAAGAATTGAAATGGGCAAAAAATAAACTCGGAATCAGCGCGTCTGAGACAGGAGCCTCTGTCAGGAAAAAATACAGGGAGCTCATAAAAAAACACCACCCGGACTTATCAGGCAGCGCCGGGTCGCCTGAGTCTGTGGAAATAAACAGGGCTTATGCGATAGTGGAGCGCTACATAGAAGGCTATGTTTATTCTTTTGAAGAGGCTGATTTTACAAGGTTTAACCCTGAAGACGCGATGATGTTAAGGATGAGGGAAGACCCGGTATGGGGTTCTCCTGTAAAAGACGATTATGTAAAGGGAGGCCGAAATGGCAAAAAGGACCGTTAAGAAAGCAAAGAAAAAAAAGGCAGTGATAACTCCGGTAAAAAAGGAATACTTGAACCCGGTTCTTGCCGGTGTTATTTTAATTGCAGTAGTGGCGGCGGGAGTTATTTATACCAATACGAGGGGTTACGGTAAAAAAGAAATAATTCAGCCGGGTAAGGCAGCGGCTTCGCTACAACCTGCTGCAACTGCTGTTCTAAAATCAGCGCCTGTGAAAAAGGCCGTCTCCATGGCGCCGGAGTTCAGATATCTGCTTAAGGATATTAAAAAGAAGGAAGACATTCCAAAGATACATATTAATGAAGCGTCCGCGCTTTTTGATTCAGGAAGGGCGGTGTTCATTGATACAAGGGGCCCAAACATGTACAAAGCGGAGCATATAAAGGGTGCCATAGAGCTGATGGCAGGTTCGCCGCCTGCTGACTATGAAAGGTTTGCGGATGTATTCAAGGGGAAAGTGCTTGTGCCATACTGCCATGGAGTGGGGTGCCATCTGGCGGACAAGGCGGCGCACAGGCTTTATGACATGGGATACAGGAAAGTGGCGATTTTCTTCGGGGGCTGGAATGAGTGGAAGCAGGCGGGAAAAGAAACGCAGGGGTATGTGCCGCCGGAGCGCTTCGCGAGGCTGTTTAAAAATGCTCCCTCGGCGTCTGAAATAGGTGAAGCAAGCCTTGAAGAGGTTAAATTCCTATATGACGAAGCGGCCGGAAACATACTTGATGTTGATACGGCGGAAAAGTACAATCAGATAAGGATAGACAGGTCGGCTTCTATGCCCTATGAAAATCATGATAAACTGATTCACGCATACGCGGAAGCGCTTAAATCAAAGCCGCTTGTGGTCTACTGCCACGGCAGCGGGAAAAAAGCCCGGGAGGCTGCAGTCAAGCTATACGAGGCAGGCGCAAAAACAATATTTATAATGCCGCAGGCGCTTGAAAAATGGCAGGCAGCAGGATATCCTGTTTTTAAACAAACAAATTAAAAGGCGGTAAAAAAATGAACCCAATGGAAGAAATCAGACAGGCATCTCAGGGAATAAAAAACATCATAGCGGTTGCGAGCGGCAAAGGCGGCGTGGGGAAATCAACGGTTGCCGCGAATCTTGCGATTGCAACCGCAAAAAAAGGGTTTAAAACCGCGGTTCTTGACGCGGATGTTTACGGGCCCACGATACCTTCTTTTTTCGGAATTTATGACAGGCCGTTTATAATGAAAGACAAGATGCTGCCGGTTGAAAAACACGGAGTGCATATTATGTCGCTTGGGTTTCTGGTTGAGGACTACGCGGCTGTAATGTGGCGCGGCCCCATGATCATAGCAATGATAAAACAGTTTTTTACAGATGTGGAGTGGCCGGAAATTGACTACATGTACATAGACCTGCCGCCGGGCACGGGAGACGCGCCTTTAACCATTGCCCAGGCGCTGCCGCTAAAAGGCGCGGTAATAGTCTCAACCCCGCAGACAGCAGCCGCAAAAACAGCCGCGAGGGCGGTTGACCTGTTTAAACAGCTCAAAGTCCCTGTCATAGGGGGAATTATTAATATGGAACATGCCGTATGCCCGTCGTGCGGAAAAAGCAGCCATGTTTTTCCCGCCGGAGGGGAAAAGATGCTGTCGGAAAAAACCGGAATTGAAATACTCGCGAAACTGCCTTTTTACGACGGGTTCATGGATGAGGTCACCCCCGGGGATGTCAGAAATATCGAAGCCGACAAGGAAGCTGCCAAGGCTTTTGATGCGATTGCTGACAGGGTAATAAAGTTCTGCGGCGTTTAATAAATGAAACTGACCGTAATTGCCGAAGGCCATACAAAAGAAGACCGGCGTAAGCTTGAGTGGGGACTCTCTTTTCTGATAAATGATTCCATTCTTTTTGACGCTTTCGGACATGCGGGGGTTTTCAGCAGGAATCTGATAAAAACCCGTACGGATATTAAGAAGATTAAAAGCATCATAATTTCCCACTGCCACTGGGATCATATTTCCGGAATTGAAACTGTCCTTAAAAAGAAGGGGCATCCGGTGGTTTATCTTCCTGAAAAGAACAGTTCCATAAGTAAAATTGCGGGAAAATACGGGGCTGAAGTTGTAACAGCCGGGAAGCCTTTTAAAACAGAGGAGTTTTTGCTTACCGGGCCCATGGTTTCAAGTCTTAAAAACACTGTTTTTATGGAACAGGCGGCTGTTTTTAACAGCAGATTCGGAAGTGTTCTTGTGGCCGGCTGTTCGCATCCGGGAATCGTTAAGATGGTTAAGCGGGCCCAAAAACTCTCTGGCAGAAGAATTTACGCGGTGACAGGAGGGCTGCATCTTAAAGATACGGCGGAAGCGCAGGTTGATAAAATAGTAAATGATTTAAAGGCGGCAGGTGTTACAAAAGTAATAGCAGGGCACTGCACGGGAGAGTATGCGGAAGCGCAGTTTAAAAAGGCTTTTAAAAGAGGATTTAAAAAGCTCGAAGAAAAGAAAAAATATAATATTGTTTGAAAAAACAACCGTGTAATGATACTCTAAAACCCCATTAGAAGCTGATGAGGCGTTTTTTAGGCTGTTAAAGCAAGAGAATTGATGATAAGCCTGTGGCTGACAACCTGATGCAGGACTCGCCCGGCTGAGTAAAGCGAGGAACCGGGCGAAAAGCTGTGTTTTATAGGTTCATATACAGGTTTAGCGTTTTCCGGTGAGAAAAAAGACAAAAAAACAGCTTTTGGAGTTATAATGTTAAAGCTGCCAAACGGGACCGGCCACCGGGAGGCGCGTAAAGACAAAACATAAAGGAGATAACTAAATGAAAGCCGGAATCAAAGGAACGGGGTATTACCTGCCTCAAAGGGTGGTTACCAATTTTGAACTCGAAAAGACAGTGGATACAAACGACGAGTGGATACGGACAAGAACCGGTATAGAAGAAAGGCGCATAGCGGCGCCTGATGAATTCGTATCGGATATGGCTGTAAAAGCAGCTGAAATGGCGGTAAAAAACGCAGGCCTTCAGGTTAAAGACATAGACCTCATAATCACCGCTACAATAACAGCGGACAATCCATGGCCATCTGCCGCGGCCCTGATAGGCAAAAAAATGGGGCTCGAAGGCGTGCCTGCTTTTGACATATCGGCAGCCTGCACGGGGTTCATATACGGGCTTGAATTGTGCCGCTCTATGGTGGATTCGGGAAGGTACAAGAACGCTCTTTTGATAGCGTCGGAAAAACTGTCAGCTATTACAGACTGGCAGGACAGAAATACCTGCGTGCTGTTGGGCGACGGTGCCGGCGCGGCAATAATCTCTCCTGTTGAAGAAGGCGGTATTTTGTCGGCTAAAATACACTGCGACGGCTCTGACAGGGACATGCTTTACCAGCCCGGAGGCGGCTCTGCGATGCCTGCAACCGTTGAGACGGTAACAAACAGAATGCATTACTTAAAAATGGACGGCGCCGAGATTTATAAACACGCCATAGACAAGATGCCAAAAGTTCTGGAAGAGGCGATGAGTGAAGCCGGGTTGAAACCCGAAAATATAGATTTTGTAATTTTTCACCAGGCAAACATAAGGATAATACAGTCAATTGCAAAAAGGTTCAAATGGCCCGATGAAAAAAACATCGTAAACATACAAAAATACGGCAATACCTCCGCCGCTACAATCCCGATAGCCCTTGCGGAAGCGGTGGAACAGGGCAGGATTAAAAAGGGCCATACGGTGGCTTTCTCGGCATTCGGCGCGGGCTTAACCTGGGGCGGCGCTGTAGTAAAAATGTAAGGAGGTTCCGGATGTCAGATAAAAAAGAGCGCGTAGTTGTAATAGGCGCGAGCAATAAAACCGGGCGTTACTCTTATAAGGCAATAGAATCCCTGCTTGTTTACGGGCATCAGCCCGTACCTGTCAATCCGGCTTTAAAGGAAATAAAAGGGATAAAAGTTGTAAATGACATCGCAGACATAAAAGGCGCGGTGGACACAGTAACGCTTTACGTCGGGCCGGAGCGTCTTGAATCCATGGCAGAACAGATAATAGCCCTAAAGCCGAAGCGCATAATAGCAAACCCCGGAGCTGAGTCGGATAAAATGAAGAGGCTGGCTGCAGCAGCCGGCATAAAATATCTGGAAGCGTGCACGCTGGTAATGCTGGCAACAGGCCAGTTCTAACCCCCTTTGCTCCGGAAAGGGGGGCAGGGGGGATTTGCCTTTAAGTAGTAAGTTTATAAGACAAAAGACAGAAGACAGAAGTTAAAACTTAAAACTTAAAACTTAAAACTTAAAACAATCCCGTAAATATAAATTCCGTTTATCAACACAAATGACAGAAGTTAATACATACGGTGTATTCTGCCGCTCTGAACATTCTCCTTCACGCGGCCGGCAGTATTATTTTTTCGTCTGCGCCCTGCATTGTACGCGACGGAGGCAGGCGGCGATTTGCTGACCGGCCTTAACGAGGCTCGCGCGAAGCAGAGTGTCACAGGAATAGAAGGGGCGGGCAATAATCAATAAGTTTTGCAGCATACATACCTAACGCCCGGCTTGTCAAAAAAATAACACAGCCGCCCTTACCATTCCGCCGGGTAATTAAATGAATGGCATGGGTTTTTGTTATCAACCATAGACTGTAGACTATAAACTCTAAACCTGTTTCAGGGGATTTTTCTGCTTGAAAAAACCTCCCGTTATATTATTATGTTTTAGGTTTGAAAACGCAAATTTTACTCAGGAGGACTTACTATGAACCCCAAAGACATACGATTCGGAACTTCGGGCTGGAGGGGAATAATCGCAGACGAATTCACTTTTGAAAACGTCAAGACAGTCGTGCAGGCGATCGCTGATTTTATTAAATCCCGCAAAAAAGAAAATGGAAAACCGGTCATTGTCGGAAGCGACGCGCGGTTCTTATCTGAAAAATTCACCGAAATAACAGCCTGCGTTCTGGCGGCAAACGGCATAAAGGCCCTGCTTTGTGACCGCGACACGCCTACGCCGGTAATAGCTTATGAAATAATAAGAAGAAAGGCAGCCGGCGGAATAAACTTTACCGCTTCCCACAACCCTGCGGAGTATAACGGCCTGAAATTCTCGCCTTCCTGGGGAGGGCCTGCCACGCCTGAGGACACAAAAATAATAGAGGCCAACATAGGAAAGGTAAAAGTGGTAAAGTTCATGGATTATGACACCGCGGAAAAGAAGGGGCTGATAAAGAAATTTGACCCTTCGCCTTATTACCTTGAGCGCATAAAGGAAATAGTGGATTTTAAAGTCATCAGGAAAGCAAAACTGAAAATCGTCGCTGACCCGCTTTATGCGACCGGCAGAGGCTATCTTGACAGGCTTCTAAAAGAAGCGGGAGCCGATGTAACTGTTATCAACGACAAACGCGACGTGTTATTCGGAGGCTTCCCGCCCGAGCCTGCGGAAAAGAACATAAAAGACCTCATAGACATGGTAAAAAATACAAAGGCAAAGCTCGGCGTTGCGGTTGACGGAGACTCTGACCGCTACGGCATTGTTGACGCTGACGGGTCATACATACCGGCAAATAAGATGCTGCCGCTGCTGCTTGACTACCTGATGGAATCACGCAAGTGGAAGGGTTCTGTGGTGCGCTCGGTTGCGACCTCCGGCATGCTTGATGCTGTGGCTAAAATGCACGGCCTTAAACTCCACGAAACGCCTGTTGGCTTTAAGTTCATAGGCGAGATAATGACAAAAGAAGACATAATAATAGGCGGGGAAGAATCAAACGGTCTTACGGTTTACAGGCACGTGCCGGAAAAAGACGGCATCATAGCCTGCCTGCTCGCGGCTGAGATGGTGGCGTCAAAGGGTAAAAGCATAAAACAGCTGCTTGCCGGACTTGAGGCGCAGACAGGACCGTTCTTTAACGACAGGAAAAATTTCAGGCTGAAAGAAGAGCAGAAACAGAGGCTTATAAAAAATCTGAAAACCTCCGCTTATAAAAAATTCGGCTCGTTTGAAATTGAAAAACTGATAACAATTGACGGCTATAAATTTCTGCTCGGCAAGGATACCTGGTCAATGATAAGGCTCTCCGGCACCGAACCGATAGTAAGACTCTACGCCGAGGCAAAGGATAAAACAACCCTGAACAAGATTCTGGAAGAAGGGGAGAAGTTTATACTTAATCAGTAAGTAATGCGAAGTTAATAAGACAAAAGACAGAAGACAGAAATAAAGCAGCAGGCGGGCATGATTTTGACTTCTGTCTTTTGTCTTTTTTTGTTTTAACTTATGCCTCCTGTCTTTTGTCTTCTAAACTTAAATTTCAAACCTAATCAAGTTATACGCACCTAACTGTTGATAACCTGTGGAAATTATTGATTTAAAAAGTGTCAAAATCAAGAATAAAC
>CAYGHG010000029.1:14145-25960 GCA_964349515.1 uncultured Spirochaetia bacterium | reverse complement strand
GTAACGGGCAAAATGATTTCCTTGAAGTAAACACGAGATTCAACAAACAGGACTACAGCCCCTACGACCAGGCAAATGACTGGAGTTACATCGGCAATACGGCTTTTGCTCTGTGGGATAAGGTTACGGTTTACTACGACGGTGTTTTGGTGTGGGGTATTGAACCTAATTATGAAAGATAATAATAAAATACGTTCAACAGTCAAAGGTTCAGCGTTCAATGGTGAAATGTGCGAAGGTTAAAAATGCATTTATGGCATAAAGTAAACCATGAGACGGCACGCTAAGTATTCGGCGCATAATTGAGGTGGGGAGGCATCCGTCTTTAAGATATATATTTTGTAGTTCTAAACTGTAAACTGCAGACTATTCCAAAAAAACTATTGAAAACCCTCGTGCCTGTGTTATTATCAGTTTTGCAGGGGTGGCCTTATGGCCTGAGATTATACCCTTAAGACCTGAACCGGGTAATGCCGGCGTAGGCAGATTCAATCAAAATCCCACCCTGCAATACAGTCTAAAGGCGGTTTTTTTTATGGAAAAACGCTACGACAGGAATGTCAGGATAAAACACATCGGTCAGTCGGGGCAGGAAAAGCTTCTTTCTTCTTCAGTCTGCGTTATAGGTGCAGGCGGGCTCGGGTCTGCTTCCATACAGTATCTTGCCGCAGCCGGGGTAGGCAGGCTTGCTATAATAGACCATGACAGGGTTGATGAGACAAACCTGCAGAGGCAGGTAATTCACAATACTGATGATTTGGGCAGGGAAAAGGTATTGTCCGCGGCGGGGAAAGCTTTTTCAATAAATCCGGGCATCAGGATTGAAACCTATAACATGAAAATCAGTGACGATAATTTTGAGGAGCTCTCCGGCAGTTTTGATTTTGTGATAGACGCGGTTGATAATTTCCGCGCCAAATTTGCCATCAACGACGGATGTGTCAGGCTCGGAAAACCTTTTTGCCACGCAGGCGCGCTCGCTATGGAGGCGCAGGTGATGACCTATGTACCCGGAAGCCCATGCCTGCGCTGCGCCATACCAAATGAACCGGAAGCAGGTGCATACCCCACATCGCTTGACGAGGGAATACTCGGAGCAGTGGCCGGCCACGCAGGCACTCTGCAGGCAATAGAAGCGGTTAAATACATAACAGGCGCAGGGCGCTTGCTCACAGGCAGGATGCTTTTTATTGACGCGCTGAACGCGAGATATAAGAGCGTGGAGATAGAGAAAAGGAAAGGGTGCTGTTAAAGACGAGTGTAAAGGTGCGAAGTGTAAAGGTGTAAAGTTAGAACCTGATAAGAACAGATAACGGCAGATAAAGTATGATAAAACAGATGCTTAAGGAGAAGATACTATGGCTGATTTGCTGAATATTGCCGGACGGGAGTTTAAGTCACGGTTTATGATCGGGACCGGGAAGTTTCCTTCGGATGAAATCATGAATGACTGCCTCAAAGAATCAGGGGCTGAAATAATAACTGTTGCCCTGCGGCGTGTGGACCTTAAAAATCCCGAAGGCTCGGACATGCTGCGCGTACTTGACCCCAAAAAGATATTCATCCTTCCGAATACTTCGGGCGCGGCAAACGCCGATGAAGCGGTCAGAACAGCCATGCTCGCGCGGGAGATGGGGCTGTCCTCGTGGATCAAGCTTGAAGTCACGCCTGACCCGCGTTATCTGCTGCCTGACGGTGAAGAGACGCTGAAGGCCGCGAAAATCCTGGTCAAAGAGGGGTTTTCTGTACTGCCTTACATGAACGCAGACCCGGTACTTGCGAAAAAACTTGAAGATGCGGGCTGCGCGACAGTCATGCCTCTCGGCGCCCCCATAGGTACAAACAGGGGATTAACAACAATAGAACAGATAAAGATAATAATAGCGCAGTCAAATGTGCCCGTGGTAATAGACGCCGGCATAGGCAGGCCCTCTGATGCGTGCCTTGCCATGGAGCTCGGCGCTGACGCGTGCATGATTAATACGGCAATTTCCGCTTCTCCAAATCCGCCGCAGACTGCCGCTGCATTCAAGCTCGCCATAGAGGCCGGAAGAAAGGCATACCTTGCCGGCCACGCGGCAAAGCGTGATACAGCCAGGCCCTCGTCGCCGGTTGAGTGGCTTTCAAAATGAAATCTTTCAGCGAAGAGCTGGAGTCCTTAAACGCATTTTTTGATTCCAAATCAGATGATGCTGCGGCAGATGTCATGAGCTCTGCTGACAGGGAAGAAAAATCACTGCAGGATATCAAGATATTGTTGTCCGAAAAAAGCACTTCACACCTGCCTGCGATGGCACTTAAGGCAAAAGAACTGACGGCGCGCCATTTTGGAAATAACATTAACCTATACATCCCCTTGTATGTTTCAAATGAATGTTCCAACAGCTGCAGGTACTGCGGCTTTAATGTGAATTCGCCGGTTGAAAGAAAAACCCTGACAACTGAAGAAGCCCGCAGGGAGATGGAAAACATAGCAAAAACCGGAATGAAAAACATACTGATACTCACAGGCGAGCACCCGCAAAAGGCGGGAGTATCATACATAGAAGAAATCGTAAAGATTGCCGCGGGATTGTTCACACAGATTTCGCTTGAGGTTTTTGCCATGGATACGCCTGATTATGAAAAACTCGTAAAGGCCGGCGCTACAGGGCTTTATATCTATCAGGAAACATATAACAGGGATGTTTACGCGAAGCTACACCAAAAAGGGCCCAAGAGCGATTTTGACTACAGGCTTCTCGCGCCTGCGCGGGCTGCGGAGGCGGGCTTCCGCTCCGTGGGGATAGGCGCGCTGCTCGGGCTTGATGACCCGGCGCGCGACATGTTCATGCTTTTCGGCCATGCCAAGTATCTGATAAAAAAATTCTGGAGGACAGACATAGGTTTAAGTTTTCCCAGGATTACACAAGCCAGAGGCACTGACGTAAACCTGTACCCTGTAAGTGAAAAAATGCTGGCGCAGTACATAATAGCCGCGAGGCTGTGCCTGGAAAGGGCGGGAATAGCACTTTCTACGAGGGAGAGCGCTGAATTCAGGGACAACATGACAGGGCTCGGAGTCACAAAAATGAGCGCAGGCTCTAAAACCAGCCCCGGAGGTTATGAAATCTGCTCTGAAGAACCCTCAGGCGAGCAGTTCAGCGTGCATGACACCAGAAACGTTGAAGAGGTGGCATCTGCGATAAGGGCAAGAGGGTATTATGCGGTTTTTAAGGACTGGGAGAAGACGTTTAAATAGGACTAAAATTTAAGCTATAAGCTATGAGCTATAAATTTAAGACAGAAGACAAAAGACAGAAGTTAAGACAGAAGACAAAAGTTAAGGGCAGAAGACAGAAGTTAGGGGCAAAGACTAATACATTAAGACGGAGAAAAAAATGAATATACTGTTAAACGGTGAAAAAACGGCAATAGAATCCGATACGACTGTTTCCGGGATTATTGCAAAGTACTCTCTTAAAGAAGAGACTACTGTGGCTGAGGTAAATGGGATTATCATTAAGCGGGAGGATTTTAAGGCAACAAAACTCAAAGACGCGGACAGGGTGGAGCTGGTGCGGTTTGTCGGAGGAGGGTGAAGACAATTAATAAGCTATAAGCTATGAGCTATAAGCTATGAGCTATAAGCTATAATGACAACAGAAACAAATAGAATAAAACTAAAGAAATATTTTGAAACATTAAAAGTGTTTGCGAATTTTAAATGTATTTATTAGGAGATATATGAAAAAAAGATTTCCCCGTTCCGGGATTTATGCTGTAATTACAGAGAAGTTTTGTTTGAACGGCTCTGCTGTTAAGACGCTGGAGGCTGTGCTCAAAGCCGGGGTGGCTGTTGTTCAGATGCGCGAGAAAGAGATGGATGACAAGGCGCTGATTTTGCTCGGAAAAAAGTACCGCAGGCTCACAAACAGATACAAAACCGTTTTTATAATGAATGACCGGGCGGACATTGCCTCTTTGGTAAAGGCTGACGGCGTTCATCTCGGGCAGGATGACATGGCTGTCAGGCAGGCAAAAGAGAAATTTCCGGGCTTAATAATAGGGTGCTCTACGCACAGCGCGTCTGAAGCGGGAGCGGCACAGAAAGAGGGGGCTGATTATATCAACATCGGGCCGGTATTTGCTACAAAGACAAAAAATACAGGCAAGTATAAGCCTCTGGGAGTATCAAAACTTAAAAAGATTGTTCCTTTTGTAAAAACGCCTTTTTCCGTTATGGGCGGGATAAAGGCTCATAACATACCGCAGGCTTTAGCTGCGGGCGCCCCTCTTTTTGCAATGGTTACGGAAATAACAATGGCGCCTGATATTGAAAAAAGGGTCAAAGAGCTTTCAAAAATAATCAGGCAGGCCCGGCGTGACTGACATTAAAACAGGCGTAATAAATGGTGTTTTGAGCAAATACGCCCTGCCTTTTCTTGTATTCCTGTCTTCCGCCTTTTTCATGTTTTATAATCTGGACGGCAGGCTGCTATGGCAGGATGAGGCGCAGACCGCGCTTATTGCCAAAACAGTGGTTGAAAAGGGGCTGCCTTACGGGACAGACGGGGTGCATTCTTTTTCGCAGGACGCCGGGGCTGAATACGGGGAAAATCTTCTTTGGAAATACCACCCGTGGCTCCAGTTTTATCTTGCCGCGGCTTCTGTCAGTGTTTTCGGCGAATCTGATTTTGCCTTCCGCTTTCCGTTCGCGTTGTTTGGTTTTCTTACCGTTGTGCTTGTCTATTTCATGACGCTCAAGCTGACAGGATGCCGCAGGGCCGCGCTTTTTGCCGCTTTTGCCGCGGCTTTTTCGGCGGCATTGATTCTTTTGTCCAGGCAGTGCAGATACTATTCACCCGCAATATTTTTCAGCGCAGCCTCAATATTCTTTTATGCGGCGGCGGCCGCGGAAGGCGGGAACCGTTACAAAATACTGCTCGCAGTCAGCCTGTTTTTTCTTTTTCATTCAATGTATCTGAATTTTTACATTCTTTTATCCGCTTTGGTGTTTCATCAGGCGCTGTTTGCCCGCTTTAAAGATAAAACCACGGCGGCGGCTCTGTTGGCGCCTCTTTTGCTTTCTCTGCCTTTCAGCCTCTTTATCTATGGCACGGGGCAGAGCCTGATTATTTCGCCTAAAATTTATCTGAATGCTTTTATTACCTACGGTGTGTACACAATAAAGTATCTGTTTCCGTTTTTTATGATTCCCACCGCAGTTGCGGCCTGTGTGATTTGCTGCAGGGATAAAAAAAATATCCTGCGGCAAATAAGCCCGTTAACCGCCGTAAGCATTATGTTTGTTGCAGTATCGCTTATCAGCCTGCCTTTTTTCTCCGGGATAAGCTTTGCCTACAGAAACCTGGCCTGTATCATAGTGCCGCTTGTATATTTGGGCTGCGTTTCAGCTTCTGTTTTGTACGGAAAAAATAAAATATTGGGCGCGGCAGTAATAGCCGCGTTTATAGCGGCCGGCCCCATACATAAGGCCGCGGCGGGGGTTATTAAAACACCCGGCGAATCTGCCCGGTGTGCGGTAGAGTATTTAAATACCAATTCCAAACCGGGAGAAAAGCTGCTCGTGACATACCCTGATTTGCCGTTTAAACTTTATACAAAACTGAAAGTTTACGGCGGCCTTACGGGCGGACCGGTAGAAGAGGCGGGAGAACCGGATTACATAATTATGAAAGAAATCAAGCTGACTGAAATGGAGCGGGTATCGGCACGTTATGTGGCTGAAAATCTTGACGCGGCCATGTATGAAGCCGTCAGGTTTGACTGCCCTGATAAGTACTGGGAAAACAGGGAAGACCTCGTAAACCACGATTATGACGGCGGCGAGAGGCTTCCGAGGCTCGTAATGTACAGGAAAATCCCAAAGGTAAGGCGCTAAAATTACGGAAAATGTTAATTACTTTCAGGCAATAAAAGTATATATTAATCTTAATTATGAATAACATAAGGTATTTTTCAAACATAAAACGGGCTGTAGCCTGCATAGAAAAAAACGTCAGAAAAAAATTCTCCTATGCCGAGGTATCGGCGGCTGCGGGCATGTCAAAAGACAACCTGTGGAGGGTTTTTAAAATGCTTTTCAATGAAACCCCCGCTTCATACGCCAGAAAACGCAGGCTTTCTTTAATTGCCGAAAAAATGGTTGAAACTAAAAAGACTATAAACGTTCTGTGTGCTGAAAACGGATGGGAGATGCAGAGTGCTTTTTCCAGAGCCTTTAAACAACACTACGGTATTTCTCCCGAACAGTACAGGAAAAACAGGCTGAAAATGACTTTTTTAGAGCGCGGCAGGATGAAGGATTCAGAAATAAGGCACATACTCTCCGGAGGAATAAGCCTGAAACCTGCCAAAATCACCCTTAAAAAAATCAGATTGATTGCCTTTACAGAGACGGCAAAACTCAAAAATGCAGTGCCTGCGGGAATAAAACTTTCTTTTTCCATAATGACGGGTAAACAGGGCAGCCGGCGCGGCAGCGGTGAGACGCTGTATACCGTGATCAGCGCCGGAGGCTGCCCTCTGCCGGCCGTAAACAAAGAAACGGAACTGAAAATAACCGCGGGTTATCAAAGGGCTGCAAAAGAATCCGGGGGCAATACGGCTGTAATCAGTGGCGGCGTTTATTACAGCTACAGGCACAGCGGCCGCCCTGATCTGATTCCCGCGAGCTTCTGGAGGATATTCTGCAACAGCGCGCGTCATAAAGAGATAAAACACATAATAATAGCTTCTGAAAACAGGTTCAATATAGGTGAAGGCCTGGGAGCGGACATACTGATACCCGTGAAAGGCGGCAGATAAAATGCGCTTTACCGTCAGTGTTGAATCAAATCATGTTTTGATAACTTTTGAAGGCCTCTTTTCCATAGATGCCCTTAAAACCGGTGCGGATGCTATCAGGGCTGAAATACCGCCTTCCGTATTGAGCGGTTTTATTCTTGATTTTACCGGGGTCAGCGAGAGTGTCGGAGTAATTGAGGCATTTGAGTTTATACGCATTATAACCGCGATTTGCGGCGATTACAGGCGCGTGGCGATAGTGCGATGCACCGGGCCGACCGAAGGAGAGTGTTTTTGTGCCGAAGTGGGCAGGTGCAAAGGGGTGAATTTTGAGGCTTTTATGGATGTTGATGAAGCGAGGGCCTGGATTTCAAAAGAAATGACAATGTAATTTTTTAGCAGTTAAAATTAGCTTTCTCATTCCCCCGGATGTGATAAAATGTAAAAAAATGAAAGGGGAATTTAAATGAAAAAATCAGTTGCGGCCGCTTTTATGTTTTTGTTTGTTCTGGCTGTTTCCTGTTCTGACAACAATCCAAACACTCCGTATAACGAGATGCTCAATACTTCCGCCCCCGCTTCAACGGTAAAGATGATTTTTATACATCACTCCACAGGCGGGCACTGGCTTCAGAGTGATTACGGCAACCTCGGGCTTTATCTCAATGCGAACAATTTTTACGTTACGGAAACAGATTACGGATGGCAGGCAGGCGCCGTGCCTGACGGCTGCGGCAATACCCAGATAGGGGACCGGACAGACACGCCTGACTGGCCCTGCTGGTTTAACTCAACGGTAATGCCTTATGTTTTTGCAAACCATCTGAACTCTGCTTATACAAATAATATTTACAACCCGCCGGCAGAAAATGAAATAGTGATGTTTAAATCCTGTTATCCCATGAGTGATGTGGGGGATTTTATTTCCGACGAGAAGGCAATTTACAACTCGCTGCTTGCTTATTTTGCGTCCCGCAGCGACAAACTTTTTATACTGATAATACCTCCGCCAAGACAGACATTGCCGACGCCTGCCCTCACGCGAGAACTTGCAAACTGGCTCGCTGACAGAAACAACGGCTGGCTTAAAAACTACTCGCCCCGCAACGTCTATGCCTATGATTATTACAATGTTCTGACCCATCCGGACAACCACCACAGGATAAACGGCGGCTACGAGGAACACGTTGTAAACAACGGCAGCAATACGCTCTATTACATATCCTCGCCAGGGGATGACCATCCCTCTGCCGAAGGGCAGCAAAAGGCAACATCTGAGTTTATACATTTGTTAAAAGGGTGGTATAACAAGTGGAAGGGTGTAAATTAGGTAAAACGGTTCGATTTGCGTTCTGTATCCTGAAACCTATTTTATTTGTAAAACAAAAAAATCGCTACTTCTAAAGGCTTTTTGTTATCATATATACAAATAATAAATGAGGTGCAATTTGCGAAAACTAATACTATCTATTATGTGCCTTTTTCTTACTTCGATACTATTCTCCGCGCCTACAAGCGACATGATTGTAGTTGACCAGATAGGTTACCGGCCCGCGTCGGCAAAGTGGTTTATGATAAAAAACCCTATAACCGGTTATGATTCCGCAATAACATACATACCCGGGGCAACTGTACAGCTCAGGCGGTCGTCTGATAACGCAGTAATGCAGACAATTACGCTCTCTGACTGGAACGGCGGCGCGACAGACACCACGTTTTCGGGGGACAGGGTATGGCAGGGAAATTTTACATCATTTACAACCACAGGAACATATCACATTTATGACCCGGCCAATGACAGGCAGTCGTACGACTTTGAAATCGGAAATAATATTTATAACGGCGCTCTCGCGGCTTCATTGAAGTCTTACTATTACAACCGCTCAAACATAGCAAAGACAGCGCCTTACGCTGAGGGGGTCTGGACTCATGCGCTCGGACATACGCAGCAGTTAACAGCACTGCTCTACGATGCGTCTCTTGGCGGAATACAAGCAGGCACCGAGCGTGACATTACAAAAGGGTGGTTTGACGCGGGTGATTACAGAAAATATACATCATGGATGGCGCCTGTAATCTGGGATCTGGCTTACGCTTATGAATGGTATCCTGACAGGTTTTCCGACGCTTCAAATATACCCGAATCCGGTAACGGTGTGCCCGACATTTTGGATGAAATAAAATGGGAGATCGACTGGATGCTGAACATGCAGGAGACAAACGCTGCTGCTCCCGGGTTTGGCGCGTTGTATTCCGGAGCTTTTGTCGTAAACGGCATTAATGGGACAGGCAACGGGATAGGCGACCCTTCGACAGAAGACAGGCCCTATTTTTACGCAAATTATTCCACTGCGGCTACCGCATCAGGCGCGGCAGCTTTTGCCATCGGTGCGAGGCTCTTTGCAGCTTACGAATCAGCGTATCCCGGATATTCGGCAGCGCTTCTTATTGCCGCCGAGAGGGCATGGGCATTTCTTCAGGCAAACCCGGGCAATATTCAGTACAATCACACTAACTTTCAGAATGCAGAAGCAAATCAGGGAGCTTCGGGAGACAATCAGCTGCGGTTCATGGCAGCGGCAGAGCTTTACAGGGCTACAGGCATAATCGAATACAGGAATTACTGCGACACGAATTATAACAATGCAAACACAACAGACGGGACGCATCAGCCGATAAATAATAATTATTTTGAAACAGGCGCTTCTACTACCATGCAGCGCGGGCTTGTATCATACTGCATGGCTCCGGGTGCCACGGCCTCTGTTGTAAATACAATCAAAACAGCCGTACGTAACGGCATAGAGTGGAATGTTACCGCGAGAATTAATAACTGCCCTTACAAAGCCCATATGTGGCCCGGCCATTATACCTGGGGCTCAAATGCCATGAAAGCCAACTGGGGGAACCTCGTTCAGTACGGAATCGAGCTGAGCGTAAACCCGGCGAATGACGCGTTGTATAGGGAAGTGGCAGAAGAATATCTTCACTATTACCACGGAAGAAATGCAACGGCGTTTTGTTACCTTACCCAGTCGCAGCTTTTCGGGGCGGATAAGTCAATAACCGAGATTTATCACGGCTGGTTCCATCACGGGACACCGCTTGACGCTAATCCTGCCCCGGGATTTCTGGCAGGCGGGCCGAATCAGTTTTTTTCTCCTGACGCTTCATATGGCGGTACAATTGAGCCGCCTCAGAATCAGCCACCGATGAAAGCATACAGAGACTGGAATACATCATGGCCGCAGAATTCCTGGGAGGTGACCGAGAACTCAACAGGATACCAGTCCCGCCACATACTTTTAAACGCCGCTTTTGCCGGCCCTGCGGGCCCGGCTCCGACAAATACGCCAACTCTTACACATACCCCTTTCGCCGGAACGCCCACGCTTACATATACACGAACCCCCACGCCCTCGGTTACTATGACGAGCACCCTTACCCCTATACCGTGCGATGTAATCATATATGACGGCGAGACAGCATCAACAAATCTCGCCGCGGGCGGCAGCTGGATATGGCCTGACGGCAGTGTTTCCGAGGTAACAACAACAGCAAACAGCCCTACGCGCTCAATGAGAATTAACTTTGTATGGGCTGCCGACTGGTACTGTGGTTTCGGGTTTAACTGGGCAAACTGGGGCACCTCTTCGCCGAGGATCCTCGACGCCTCGCAGGCTGTGTCCCTTGATTTCTGGATCAGGAGTGATACAGGAACAGAGACATCTATCACAATACAGCTGTCAGACAGTGCTGATCTCAGTTCAAACAGCGTGAACCTGACATCGTACCTGCCTTCAGGCGCTACTACGACATGGCAGAAAGTATCTGTTCCGATGTCAGTGTTCACGGGTATTGACAAAACAGCGCTGTGGGAGTTCAGGCTTGCTTTTGGAGGCTCTATTTCGGGTGATAAAGTCATATATATTGATGACATCAGTTTTGGGCTGCCTTGCGGGCCTGCACAGACCCCTACAAATACGCCCACAATAACAAATACAGCTGTTATTTCGCCTACTTTTACAGGTACACCGACACCCACGACAACCGGTACTTATACCCGTACAGCTACATCAACAGCCACGCTTACAAGCACGCCTTTAAATACCGCGAGTCCGACTCCGAGCTCAACGGCTACAAATACGAATACTCTTGTCGTTTCAGCAACTTTTACGCCTACCCATACACACACAGCCACGCCTACAAGTACATTTACTTTTACAGGTACGCCGACAGGCACTGCTACTTCTTCTTTTACCGCGACAACTACGCCTACTTACACAATAACCGAAACACATACGGTTTCCCCGACAGAAACTGAATACGCCGGTACTCCTACAGATACTTATACACCCACGGTTACAAACACGGCGGAAGACACCGCTACAGCCACACCTACGAACACGGCAACTCCCGCGGATACTTATACTTCAACAGCGACGGTTACCGTCACATCAAGTAATACTACGGTTTCCACGGCTACAAACACGCCGACTCTGACAAATACCGTCGAGAACCCGACCTTTACTATGACCGCCACGATGACGTGGACGCAGCAGAACACCGCGACTTTTACGGCAACGCCTACCGCCACGCTTACTTCAACTCCGAGTGCGACGCGGACATCTACGCCTACAAGAACACGGACTCCGACTGTTACAAGGACGGCCACTCCCGGAGCCACGGCTACGGCAACAACAGTTCCCGACGCTGTAAAACTGGCGGTTAGCTATGCCCAATCCGCACCAAATCCTGTGATAAGCCCGCAGGCAGGGCAGGCAATAAGGGTTGATTTCAGGGTGTCTCAGGCCTGCGAAACGGTATATCTGCACATGTACACATCCGCATTCAGGAGGGTGGCGTCTGTTTCGCTCGCGCAGATGTGTACCGCCGGTTTCCACAGCCGCGACGCTGCTGTGCCGGGAATTGAGAAAATCGCGGCAGGCGTATATTATGGTGTGGTTGAGGCAAAAAACAGCAGAGGCGATAAAGAAAAATCAAGGCCTTTTGTGATTCTTATCAT
>CAYGHG010000029.1:0-14135 GCA_964349515.1 uncultured Spirochaetia bacterium | reverse complement strand
AAAATAACGGGGTTGTTTTTTGGGTAAAAAAAGAACCCGGTATGTTATAATTAAATATGATTAAAAAAACAGCAATACAGGCGGCTGCCTTAGCGGTTTTTATCATTTTGCTGTCCTGTTCCGGCGGCAAAAAGAATAACGATGTAAATATTCTAAAGGGTAAAAAGGTATTTTACCTTGATTCCTACCACAGAGGCTATGAGCCGAACATCCCGTCCTGGAAAGTAATAGACGCAGCCCTGTCGTCAAAGGGTATAATTATTCAGGAATTTTACATGAATACAAAATTTGAGAACACAAGCAAGGAAATATCAGCTGTTTCGGATGAAGCGGTTGAAAGCATAAGGAAATTTTCGCCCGACCTTATAATAGCCGCAGATGACCCCGCGATGGATTATGTCATATGCCCGTTTCTTGCCGGCTCAAAAATACCCGTTGTTTTCACGGGAACAAACTGGAAGGCTCCGGAGTGCGCTGATAAAAGCCCCAATGTAACAGGCCAGATAGAAGTTGAATTCATAGTTGAACTGATAGATTTTCTCAGGCCTTACGCCAAATCAGAACGGATTTTTTTCCTGCAGGGTGACACTGAAACCGACAGGCAGTCGATTGATTACTATGTAAAATACCTCGGAATCAAGACTTTCAAATCGGTTTTTGTCAGTGATTTTGAGTCCTGGAAAAAGGAATACAGGAAGCTTCAAGAAGTACCCGGAATCGTCATACTGCGGAATAATTCCGGTATAAGAGGGTGGCAGGGCTCGGATGCGGCTGAATTTGCATTTGAGGTGACAAAAAACCCGTCAGGCTCGGTCTCGGCCCACATGAGGCAATTCTGCCTGGTGAGTTACGCGAAAGATAAATACGAGTTCGGCGAGTATGCTTCGAAAACCGCGCTTGACATACTGAAGGGAAAAAAAATTCTTCCATTGCCTCTTGAAAAGAATGAACGGGTGAAGAAAATTCTTAACATGAAAATGGCAAAGAAGCTCGGAATCGTATTTCCGTTTGAAGTGGTGGAAGAGTCTGATTTCGCGGAGGAAGCACATGAATGATTTAAAGACTACCGGCATAAAAGCCCGTGTGTTTATGACCGCTTTCATTATTTTTGTAATTGCAGAAGCGGTCTTTATAACAATTATCAGTTTGAGTGCCGGCCGCCAGATAGACGCCACCCAGTCGGAAATATACTCGCAGAAAATCATGTACGCGATGAAGATTATTTATAACCGGCACCAGAGGCTTTCCCTGACAGAAAACACGCCTCTTTATGAAGCGGGTTTTAAAGACTCCGCTATCAGGGAAATATTAAGCTCGCTCGTTGAAACCGAAAACGAAAAAACAAACTTTTTTATTTTTAACGGAAACGGCAGGCTGGTTCTGACCGAGGATCCGGCTAATGCGGGCGCAGAGTATCAGGCGCTGCTTAATGACATTGAAGAATCATCGGAAAACACAAAAGGCACAGCAAGGGAAATTAAAAGCGTAAATGTAAACGGTGTTAAGTCATGGGTAATCAACGCCTATTTTGAGCCCTGGGACTGGCATTTATATTATGTAGTGCCTTATTCTGTTAAATACGCCGGGTTAAATGACCTGAGATTCAGTATCTTGTTATCGGGTACGGTAATGTTCCTTTTGATAATGGCGCTGACAGTACTGCTCCTTGTCAGGAACCTGCAGCCCCTGCTCATGCTCACAAAACAGGCGGCAAATATGTCTGCGGGCGATCTTGAAACCCCTGTCAGTATAGAAGGGTTCAGGGAAATCAAGCAGCTTTCGCTGAGTTTTGAATCATTGAGGGCAGGCATACGCGACAAAATCGACCGGCTTAAAGATGAAATTTCGGCGAAGGAAAAAACACAGTCTGAAATGAAACGGCTGCTGGAAGAACTGAAAATATCCAATGAAGACCTTCAGCAGTTTGCTTACGCATCTTCGCATGACCTTAAAGAGCCTTTGAGAAATGTTTCCAACGCTGCCGGGATGTTTGAAAAAAAGTTCGGGGAAAAACTTCCCGCGGGGGCGTCGCTATACCTGAAGGACATAATAGACAACATAAATAAAATGGACATGCTTATAAAGGGGATACTTGAATACTCCGTTTCGGGGAAAGCGGCCGTAACCGACACAGCGGTGAGTGTAAAAGAGATTGTAGTTGAAATAGGGGAAATCCTGGCAAGAAGCTTTCCAAAAGGGTTTGAAGTTAAGATAGAAACCCCTTTGCCTGATCTTTTTGTTGAACGAACTGCGCTTGTGAGGGTTTTTTCAAATATAATCGCAAACGGCATAAAATACAATACAAGCGCGGCGCCTGAAATCAGGATAGGCTGCAGGCCGCAGTCCGGGAAACACCTGTTTTACATAGCCGACAACGGAATAGGCATAAATGAAAAATACAGGCACAAGATATTTGAAGTATTTCAGCGGCTCCATTCCTCTTTTGAGTACGAGGGAAGCGGGATAGGGCTGGCAATATGCAAAAAGATTATAGAGCGCCTGGGAGGGAGCATATGGTTTGAGTCGGAAGGTGCGGAGGGAAAGGGTACGGTCTTTTATTTTGTGATATAGGCGGATAGGACAAACAAGCCTGATAAGACACATGGGATTCATTAAGGCGGTGTATTTGTTTTTGTTTTACCTTTGCACTTTACACATTTACACCGTTGAACTGTTTTACATTATTTCCTTCACATAATTCATTTGCAATTACACCATTTTTTCAATATAATCATTTACTGAATTCATCAAATGGAGGACTCAATTGCTTAAATTTCTGACGAAAATATTTGGAACACGTAATGACAGGGAAATAAAGAAATTCATGGGAATGGTTGCCCTCATAAACGAGCTTGAGGCGGAAATAGAGAAACTTTCCGACAACGAGCTTGCTGCAAAGACAGTGGAATTCAAAAAGCGTCTCGCAGACGGGGAAACGCTTGACGACATTCTTCCCGCTGCGTTTGCTGTTGTGCGTGAGGCAGGCAGGCGAGTTCTGAATATGAGGCACTTTGACGTACAGCTCATAGGCGGCATGGTGCTTCATTACGGAAAAATAGCCGAGATGAGAACCGGCGAAGGAAAAACCCTCGTTTCAACCCTTCCTGCATACCTGAACGCCCTGACCGGAAAAGGCGTGCACGTCATAACTGTAAACGATTATCTTGCCGAGCGCGACTCTATGGGAAAAGGAAACTTCCGCGGAATGGGCGAAATACACAGGTTTCTGGGCCTTACCGTGGGATGCATCAAAAACGGGACATCTTCACAGGAGCGCAGGGCTGCGTATGCCTGTGACATAACTTACGGCACAAATAACGAATTCGGTTTTGATTACTTAAGGGACAATATGGCGGTGTACCCGCAGGAGCGCGTCCAGAGAAAACTTAACTTTGCCGTAATAGACGAGGTGGACTCAATCCTGATAGACGAAGCAAGGACGCCTCTTATCATTTCCGGGCCGTCGGAACAGTCCACAGACAGGTACTATGTGGTTGACAAGATAATTCCGAAGCTTTCCAAAGAAACTGACTACAAGATAGACGAGAAATCAAATTCAGCGACACTTACAGAAGAGGGTGTTTCCAAAGCTGAAAAACTGATGAACGTTGACAACCTGTATGACCCTAAAAACATAGAACTCATCCACCACATAAATCAGGCGCTTAAAGCCCACACTCTTTTCAAGCGCGACAAGGATTACATAATCAAAGAGGGGCAGGTAATAATAGTTGACGAATTCACGGGCAGGCTTATGCCGGGCCGCAGATGGTCTGACGGGCTCCACCAGGCGGTAGAGGCAAAAGAAAAAGTAAAAATTGAGAGGGAAAACCAGACTCTCGCGACCATAACGCTTCAGAACTACTTCAGAATGTATGAAAAACTCTCGGGTATGACCGGTACGGCTGAAACAGAGGCCGAAGAGTTCTGGCAGATTTACAAGCTTGACGTCATCATGGTGCCCACAAACAAACCGATGGTAAGGATAGACAACAGCGACGCTGTATATAAAAGTGAAAAAGGCAAGTATAAGGCAATAGCAAATGAGATAGCCGAGAGGTTCAAAAAAGGACAGCCGGTGCTGATAGGCACAACTTCAATTGAAAAAAACGAATACTTAAGCTCTCTCCTTAACAAACGCGGAATAAAACACGAGCTTCTAAATGCAAAAAACCACGAACGTGAGGCTGAAATAGTCTCCATGGCAGGGCAGAAGCACGCAGTCACGGTTGCTACAAACATGGCAGGCCGCGGAACCGACATAGTGCTCGGCGAAGGCGTCAGGGAGGCCGGCGGGCTGCTCGTAATAGGCACGGAACGCCATGAATCCCGAAGGATAGACAACCAGCTAAGGGGCCGCTCCGGCAGGCAGGGTGACCCCGGCGAATCCCGTTTTTACGTCTCGCTTGAAGATGACCTCATGAGGATATTCGGCTCTGAAAAGATACGAGGCGTGATGGAAAAACTCGGAATGACTGAAGACGACGTGGTAGAACATCCCTGGATAAACACCTCCATAGAACGCGCCCAAAAAGGAGTGGAAGGGCATAACTTCTCAATCAGGAAGCACCTGCTTGAATTTGACGATGTGTTAAACAAGCAGCGCTCAATAGTTTACGGTAAGAGGCAGGAAGTTCTCGAGGGGCAGAACCTGAAAGACAACATCATAGTTATGCTGAATGAAGTGGTAAAGGATATTATTTTTGAAATAGCGCCTGAGAAAACATACCCGGAAGAGTGGGATTACGCAGGGTTAACCCACAGGCTGAAGAGCCTGTTCGGCGTGGATTATGTGGTGGACCCTGAAAAAGCAGATGTTTCCAAATTCACGGCACAGATACTTGAAGACGACATATTTGAACTGCTCAAAGCCGAGTATGAAAAAAAAGAGCAGATTGTCGGCCCGCAGCTAATGCGTGAGATTGAGCGCAATATACAGCTCCAGACTGTTGACACAAAATGGCGCGAGCACCTTTACAATATGGACAGGGTAAAAGAGGGAATAGGCCTTCGTGCTTACGCCAATAAAGACCCGCTGCTCGAATACAAAAAAGAGGCTTTCAGCCTTTTTCAGCAGATGATAGTGGCTTTGGAAGCGGAAGTCGTGCAGTTCCTGTTCATGGTTCAGGTTGTGGATGAATCAAGCCTTGAACGCCGTAGTGCCAATAAAAACATGACTGAATCCAGGGCAGCTTTTGTAATTCCCAAAGGCGATGCGCAGTCTATGGACAGGCCGGAAATGTACACTAATTCACCGGACGGCGCCCCTAAAGTGGAGACATTCAAAAGGGACCAGCCAAAAGTAGGCAGAAACGACCCCTGCCCGTGCGGCAGCGGAAAAAAATACAAAAAGTGCTGCGGAGCTTGAAAGACTAAGCTATGAGCTATGAGCTATAAGCTATGAGCTATAAGCTATAATTAAGACAAGAGACAGGAGACAAAAGACAGGAGACAAAAGGTTTAATGGCTAACGACTTTTGAATTACATCTTGTAATTTAGACCGTAAACCCTAAAATTTCCACTTACCGCTGCCCAAAATCCGGCACCCTGCCATTTTTTTGCCATAAATTTTCTATAAAACCCTTATTTTTAAAGCTTTTTTCTGCGGCATGGGTATTGCTATGTATATTGATGACAACAATACCCTTAAAGGAGGGATAAAAATGAAAAGTATAAAATGGACGGTTCTGGCGGTTCTTGTTCTGTTTTGCAGCGGTGCTTATGCGAATATTGCGGATTCAATAGCTGTAATAAATTCACATTCCGGAAAGGTTATGATTACTTCGGGTTCAAAAACTAAAAGCCCTGAGGTAAACATGCCCCTTTACCAGGGAGACACTGTGTCCACCTTTTCAAGAAGTTCAATTGAGATAGTTTTTGACGATGCCACCATAGTCAGGCTTCCGCAGAATTCCGAAATCACTCTGACTGAATTAAAGCGAAAAGGCAGTTCGGCTGTGACTGTTTTTAATCTTGCTAAGGGCGCGCTGCTTGCGATTGTAGATAAACTAAAAAGTGATGATTCAAGGTTTGAAATCCATACAAAGATGGCAATAGCCGCCGTGAAAGGCACTGAATTTGCAATATCAGCCGAAGGATCTTCTCCTGCGCTCGGAGTTTATGAAGGCGCGGTCGAGTTCAGGGGAAACAGAGGAAGCGTAATGGTCAAAGCCGGAAGCGAGTCTACTTTTGACCCGGCGCTCGGCAGGCCGCTTAACCCCGCGAGAATAAACAGGACAGCCGCTTTTGCTTATGAAATAGGAAACATGCGTAATGAGATTAATGTCATCAGGGAGTTAAAACAGCGCGGTGACGGCAGCGTGATTCAGTACAGGATTAAAAAACAGAAAACCGTTGACGGCGAGGTAAAAGGCACAAGCGAAACGGATATAACCATAGGCGGCGCCAATGACAATATTAAGAGCGTTTCGGATGAAATAAAAAACAGGCTTGATAGAAACGCAAAAAACGAGCTTTCCCGCGTGCGCGGCCACGCGGCCAAGGACCTCGGGCACATCACGGGAGAGATGAAGGCTGACATACACCTCGGCAAAACAATGACCGACAGGCACGGCAACAGGATAAGGATTGAGGAGTTTGTATTCAGGCCGAAAGATGCTGACGGGCTGTCAAAACAGGTTGACCTTCTTTCGGTTACTCTGAGGGACAACAGGCTGGACTATATGCGCGCGGAAAATGTTTTTGTCAATGAAATACCCGAGAGGCTGACCCGGTTGCAGTGGAGCGATATGTGGAAGCATGAGTGGAACTTCAGGACAGATAAACCATGGAACTATTTGTCGGAGCAGAGGATAAAACTTTCGAATTCCACAGACTGGGTATTCATAGGGACTGCCTATATGCCGGAGCTTTGGGCAACAGATGCAGTGGGAAGCAATTACAACAACTACCAACTGTTAAAAGACCAGGATATAGTTGCTTTCGGCAGCGGTGAGATTTCAGGGGATATGACAATTGCCGGTTTTACCGCTCCGGGTGCTGCAAATATCAACCCTAACAGTGAATTTGTCAGGGAGCAGAGGATTTATGCATACAGAGACCCTCTGGGCAGCGGATACCTGAGAAATGACCCTGTCACAGGGGATCAGAACGCTGTTTTAAGAGGCCCTCTGGACAAGACTTATGCTTCTTATGACGATTATTCAATGGTAAAAGCTGCGTACACCAACAGCTATCTTTCTTACCCTGAATACAGCCAGATGACCGGTTCAATGAACATTGAATCAAATGATTTCATCTCTTACACCGAACAAAATACTCTCTTAGGAACCGAGCGCGAGCTGGGTTTTGCCCATACCCGCAATTACAATGACGGCTCGCATCTGACGGTTAATCTCGCCCTGATTGACGATTACGGCACGATTATGAAGCTCCCTGACCCGGGGACCAAGCCTCTGGCGCTCGCGTTCTGGGCACTTGACCTGCTTGTAAACAGCAATGTGGAAGCATCCTTTAACTCAAATGTATTTGAAGATCAGGGATTGGGAATAGACGTTGTTTCAAAGATGCTCTGGTGGATAATGCTTAACCCCAAGAGCGATACATCGCCGAGCCCTGAAAAGAACACTTCTCTAAACAATATCTGATAATATTAATAAAAAGCGCCCTGCCGGAAAAACAGGCGGGGCGCTTTTTATTATCTTGAAAAGAGCTGAAAACAGTTATATAATCATAACAATATGGAGGTGGAAGAAATGAAAAAATTCTTTCTTTTTGTTTTTATTGTTATGGCAGCTTTTTCTTGGGTTTTAGGCTCGGATTTAAGCGAATCAATAGCGATCATATCAGATTATTCAGGCTCGGCAAAGATAATTAAAGAGGGTTCTCTTGAAGAAAAAAGCGCAGAATTCGGCATGCCTCTTCACGCCGGTGATTTTGTGGAAACATCGCGGGGCAGCAGCGCAGAGATTACTTTTGACAACGCCACGCTCCTGAAACTCGGGCCTTCGGCAAAAATAAAGCTTGAGCAGATTGAGAAAAAACAGGGCAGTTTCAAACTTGCAATCAGCCTCGCGGCCGGTAAACTGCATGCTTTGTTCAGAAAATTCAGTGATGATGACACCGGCGCTTTTGAAATCAGGACAAAAATGGCGCTCGCCGCTGTAAAGGGCACTGATATTGTAATTGAAGCCCTTGACGACGAAACAGGGCTGGGTGTTTTTGAAGGGGAGGTTGAGTTTTACGGTATTGAAGAAAACGGAGAAACCGGCGGCAAACAGGATGTAAAAGGCGGAAATGAATCAGTTGCGGGTAAAAAAGGGGGCAAACCCTCCGATCCTGAGGCTCTTAAACGGTTTCTTGCGGATAAAAAAGAGATAGAAAAGTTGAGGCAGCGCCTGTCAAAGTTCCGGTCGCATGGCAGGGAGGGCTATCTTCGCGATATGAAAAATGAGCGCGCGGCAGGCAGGCTTAAGCAAAAAGCACGGTCAGAACTGAACAGGGCTCTAAAGCACAACAGGGACGACTCGGCCTTTGTAAGGCGCGAGCAAAAGAGAGATTCCGATACGGGCAAAACGCTTATTGACGCCTTTGGCAACAGGGTAAGGGTTGAGGAGTTTGTGGTGAGGCCTGCCGGTTTGTTTTACGAAGGCGATATAACGGTACAGATGGAGCAGGGCGGTATTTATTACGATAACAGGCTGGATTTTGTAAACATCACTTTAAGGGATAACAGAACGGATTTATTCATAAACAGTTATGAGTTTAATATGCCGCTGTCTTATGCAAAGCCTGACTGGCGCAGAATATGGCACTCGTACGACTGGGAAGCATATCAGGCCGGCAATTACCCGAATCACATCCTTTCCAATAACCGCACATACAAAAATATCAATACAGACAATACTGTAAATCAGGATTACTCCTATATGGTTTATGATTTTTCCGACTGGACAAATCTCACGGTTGACCTTGTGCTTGTCCCTGACCATGAAACCCTGATGGTTAACGGAGTGTACAAGGAAATGCGTATGTTCGGCAATTGTTATGAGTACGGTATATTAAACAATAAAAAACAGTATAAATACGAGATGACAAGGGACAGTTTTTATGACCTTACAAGCGGGGATTATTCAGAGACAATCACTCCTTTTGTCAATAATAGCGGTTTCAATAAGCTGATAACCTATGATGACAACTCCTGGCTCTCTTATGATTACTATTTTCTTGATTATACCGGCCGGGCCCCGGCCGGCATTTCCGGGCCTGATATGTTTTACACAGACAATTCCGGCGTGTATTTTCAGATGGTTATAAAAGCATCTGATTTTACAGGCGTGCCTGCAAATATTGACCTTGTTTCCGAGAGATTTAATTTTTCGTTAAATGAGTATTCTCATCCATATATATTCCGGGAGGTTAGTGATGGAATTTGGTAAAAAAGCCTGTTTTGTAAAAATTACTGCAGTTCTGATTTTATGCCTTGGGGCGCCCGCGCTTATAGGCGCCTGGGAATACACCACTGCGCTTGATTTTAGCGGCCAGGTTACTTACCCGACCCAGGTTTCAAACGAAAGCTCCGAGCTTGACAGAAAGATAAGCGCCTCAACCTCGCTGGGCGCCTCCATGCTGGTCAACACTGATTTTCTTCCGGAGTTGTGGTTTGCCCCGGTACTCTCTGTCAATTATTCAAATACAGCCCAGCCTCTCAATATTGAAGACGACAGGTTTCTGTTCGGGCAGTGGCTGGATATGTACATGTCATACGGCGTAAACTACGCCATTTTTGAAGAGTGGGAAGTAAGGCTGAAGGGTTTTTTCAGGAAAAACATAGTCCAGCAGGCCGCAAACGAGCCTTTTGGAAAAGGCCTTTATGATTACATCGAAAACGGCCTTTATTTTGAAAACGTCAATATGTTTGAAATTGCAGGGCTTCCCTCAGAAATAACCGCGGGTATTAAATATACCGACCGCAGGTTCCCGAACTATGCGGTACTCCTTTCGCAGCTCTCGCCGGAAGATCTGGGTTATGAGACCCCTAACACATATACAAAAGAAAAGGATTCACTTTCATATACCGGGTATGTATCCAACATGCTTAAACTATGGGATTCAAACTGGTACGCCATACTCGGATTTACATACGGTTATACACCTTATATTGAGCAGAAAGTGATAGGTTTTGACGGTATGTTTCAGGCTGACAGAAGGGCCGATAAAGAGGCGGTTCTTGACATAACGTTCCCATATTACCCGTCAAAAAATTCCGGCGCTTCAATAGGCTACAGTATGACAAACAGGATGAGCAGCCAGAACTATTACGATTCCCTTGGAAATATGGACCCTGCAGATGACGTATTTACTCAGGGATACTACGACCTGACAGACCACGCGATACAGCTTGCCCTTACTTATGAGATGCAGTTTTCTATATTCAGCGAATTAAAGCCCTCGCTTACAATTGCTTTTAATATGAACTTCACAAATTATGCCCAAAGGCTTGCCAAGAATATAAGCGGCGCGTACACAAATGACAAACAAAAAGATACAATATATGTGATTCAGGCTGATTTCAGGCAGAAGTACACCGAGTTTTGGGAGGTCTTCCTCAATGTTAACTACTCGCGTTACTTTTCAAACATGAAGTGGGAAGCCTTTGGAGCTTATAACTACTCATTCCTGATGATTTCCGCGGGAACCGGCTTAAGTTTCTGATTTTATGAAATACAGCAGGCTGGTCAAGTGGAGGTTTTTCGGCGCGGCAGCGCTCATACTTGCGTTAAGCTTCATACTTCTTAACCTGCTTATAAATACCGCTTTTAAGAACATACTGGACAGGGAAATAACAGACAGGCTGAGGCTTGCATCAGGGGAAATATCGAGGAAGATTCCGGCAGCCGCTTTTCTGCTTTCGCCTGACGACAGGCTCACCACACTGTACTCTGATACGATTACCGTGCTTCAGGAATATAAATCTTCCTGGAAAATGGAGATAACGCTCATTGACCGCGGCGGAAGGGTATGCATCACCACCAGGCAGGACAGGTTTACCCCGCATGTTTCAATCATACCCGGATTTGAATACAACATAACCTATTTTGAAAACAGCCTGCCTGTGAGGGATTTTATTTATCCGGTGTCAGAAGAGGGATACATACTCATTAATCTGAGGGGGGAGCAGGGGTTGTCCGCTTTTACACGGCTTAAAGATGCGCAGGCAGGCGTGATGGCGGCTTTATTTGCAGCCGCGCTTCTGATAACTTTCTGGGTTTCGGGTTTTATTACGAGGCGCATAGAAAAGACAGCTGCGGGGCTTGAGTCAATGGCAGAAGGCGCCGAGACGCTGATAGAAGTTGAAGGAAACGATGAAATCGCATTCCTGCAAGACAGGATAAATAAGATGACAATACGCTTGAAACAGGAGCAGGAAATAAAGTTCAAGGAAATAGAGCTCGCGGCCATGGGCCTTGCGCATGAGATTAAAAACCCCTCAGCGGCGCTTTTAAACCTGTCAGAACTGGCGCTGAGGTCATGCAAAGAGCCGCAGGTAAAGGAAAAGCTTGAGAAAATCAATCAGGAGACGCAGCGGTTATGCGTTATCACCGAGAGATTCGTGGACTATGCAAAAAAAGCGCCGCTTAAAACAGAGCGGGTAAGGGTAACTGACTTTATAAATGATTCATCCGCAGGTTATCCGGAAGGCAGCGTGAAAGCCGTTGTTGAGGGATTTGAAGCTGAGGCGGAAATTGACACAGTCCTCGCCGCAAGGGCGCTGAGGAACATTATAAAAAACAGCCTTGAGGCCGGCGCACAACAAGTCATGATAACCGCAGCTTCGCCCGGCGACGACACGGCGGTTATTACGATAGAAGACGATGCGCCTCTGATAGAAGAGCAGCTCCGTGACAAAATTTTCGTGCCGTTTTTCACCACAAAAACCGGCGGGATGGGGATAGGGCTTCCGATTTCCCGCAGTATTATAGAGCGTCACGGCGGCTCGCTGTTTTACAGCGCCAAGGGCGGCTCAAACATATTTACGATAATTCTGAAAACGGTGAATACATGAAAAGAATACTGATAGCCGAAGATGAGGTAAACATAAGGGAATCAATACAGGAGGCGCTCTCGGCTCATTACGAGGCCGAGTGCCACTCGTCTGCAGAAAGCGCGCTTTCTGCCGCGGAGTCAGGCGGTTTTGACCTGCTTATAACAGACATAAAAATGGGTAAGATGACAGGCATTGAACTGCTGACAGCTTTCAAGAAAAAAAACCCGGACACACCCGTAATAGTAATGACCGCTTACTCATCGGTCCAAAGCGCGGTTGAGGCGATGAAAGCCGGCGCCGACGAATACGTGCCGAAACCTTTTCCGCTTGAAGAGCTTGAAATAAAGGTAAGAACGCTTCTTGAGAAAAGCAGGGCAAAAAAAGAGCGCGACTACTACAGGGATGAAAACGATAAAAAATTTGGGGATATGGCGGGGGCCTCGCCGCAGGTAAAAAAAATCAAGGATGAAATACTCAAACTTGCCCCCTCAGATATAACGGTGCTGATTTGCGGTGAGACAGGCACAGGCAAGGAGCTTGCTGCCTATACTATACACCGCTTAAGCGGAAGAAAAGGCCCGTTTGTCCCCGTGCATTGCGCCGCGCTTTCGCGCGGAGTTTTTGAGTCCGAACTTTTCGGACACGAAAAGGGGGCATTTACCGGCGCTGACAGGCAGAGGGCGGGTAAAATCGAGTACGCTGAAGACGGGACGTTGTTCATAGACGAGCTCGGCGACATACCGCCTGACATACAGGTAAAGCTCCTGCGCGTACTTGAGAACAGGGCCTATGAACGGGTAGGCGGAAACAGGCAGATGACAACAAACTCGAGGATTATCTGCGCGACAAACCGCGACCTGCCCTCGATGGTAAAATCAGGGCAGTTTAGGGAGGACTTATACTACAGGGTCAATGTATTTCCTCTGATACTGCCGCCGCTGCGCGAGCGCAGGGAGGACATACCGCTTCTTGCCGATATTTTTGCTTCCAAAAGAGGAAGCTACACAATTGACGAGGCGGGCAGGAATGCCCTTATGAATTACAACTGGCCGGGTAACATCAGAGAACTGCAGAACATAATAGACCGGGCGGTAATTTTATCTGACGGCGGAGTGCTGGAAATATCAAAGTCAATCGGCGCCTCGCCGGAATCCGCCGCGCCCGAGAGCGTTTCTTTATCTGCAATAACAGGCGGCAAAGGGCTCGAGGCGGCTGTGGAAGAGATCGAAAAAAGTATTATAGAGAAGACACTTAAAAAAAATTCTTTCAACCAGTCAAAAACAGCCAAAGAGCTTGGGTTAAACAGGACAACTCTTCAGTATAAGCTGGCAAAGTATTCAATAAGAGGCCAAAATGAAGCTGATTAGCGCGCTTGCAGTATGGCTGATTTTGCCGGTTTTTCTTTGCGGCGGTGAATGCAGGGATGAAATGTTTGACAAGACTAACAATATGCTTCAGGAGCGTAAGTCAGCGGCAGGCTTAAGGCTTGAAAAGGAAAAAATATTAAACAGTTTAAAAAGCCGTGAAGCCGGTTCTTTTTGGGATATAGCCGCAAGAAACAGCCGTGAAAAAATGCTGCTCCGTAGAAACAGGCTCAGCATGGAAATATCATCATTACAGGACAAGGAAAACGCATTATCAGCCCTGATAGCCGGAACTTCGCTTAGCTTAAGCGCCGGAGCCTCTAAATGCGCCTCTGACCCGGAGTTCGGAGGCCTTTATACAGAGGTCATGTCAGTCAGTGTCTCTTTGCTGATGTCTAAGGGTTTTTTAAGCCATAAAGAGGCTGAGCAGGCCCTGGCTGCGGCCGAGGGGCGCGAGTTTCTCAAATACAGGGCCGAAATACAGTCAAACAGGATTGAAGAAGTGTCTGAGGCCATAGAGGGATTAAAAACCGCTAAAAAGGCCTTTATGGAGGCTGACATGGCTGTACCTGCGGCTGTTATAGAGGGTTTAATCGGGGAACTAAATATTTATCTGAAAAACCTGTATGATTCAAATAATAGAATAAAAGAATTGCTCAAGACTAAATAATTTTTACAGTTTTCATAAGTTAAACATGCCTTTAAATATCAAAAACAGCTGATAAATAGACATTTGCAGGCAAAGAAGCAACGTCCTATAATG
>CAYGHG010000028.1:0-27467 GCA_964349515.1 uncultured Spirochaetia bacterium | reverse complement strand
ACTTTAGGTGTAATAATGTTGACTAAAAGGGGTATATTTCGTATAATTTTCCTTAATTTACAGGGAAAATATGTTATATAAGTGTCATTAAAACTTTCCGGAGGTGCTTTTTAATGGGTGTTTATATGGGTGATATCTTCAAATGGTGGGCATTGCTGCTTATGATCGGGCTTATTACTTTTCCCATCAGTTTTTTCCTGTTTAGAAAAACCTATGACAAAGGCTATATGTTCTCAAAGGTAATAGGGCTTTTTCTGATAGGGTATTTGTCATGGCTTCTCGGATTTATCCATTTTTCCACTGCGACTATCTGGATTGTAATCGCCCTGCTGACCGGGCTTTCTGCTTTTATCTTTGTGAAATTAAAGGGCGAGATAATGGATTTTCTCAACAGGAAACTCGGGCTTATACTCGTAACCGAACTGTTTTTCTTCTTCGTATTCTTCCTCTTCGCGCACTTCAGGATGTATCAGCCTGACATAATAGGCACGGAAAAATTCATGGATTTTGCCTTTATGAACGCCATATCAAAGGCTGACATGATGCCGCCTTTTGACCCGTGGATGGCCGGCGAAGGGCTTTATATCAGCTACTACTATTTCGGCTACGTTATAATGGCGGCGCTCACAAAAATATCGGCAGTGCCCAACAGCATAGCCTATAACCTCGCGCTTACTTCGGTGGTGGCGCTCTCGGCTGTTACGATGGTCGGGCTTCTTTACAACCTTACAAAGAATTACCTGATAGGTTTTCTGGCCGCGGCTTTCCTGCTTCTTATCTCAAACCTGGACGGTTTTATACAGGTCGTAAACAACGGATGGTCCACGGTGAATTTCAACTGGTGGCACTCGTCAAGGATTATTGACTATCCCGATTACGACATCACGATAAACGAGTTCCCGTTCTTTTCTTTCCTGCTCGGCGATATGCATCCGCATCAGATGGCGATACCTTTTGCGCTGCTTGCTTTAAACAGCGCGCTTATGTTCATACGCAGCGAGGACAAGGAACTTTTTGGAATAGATATGGAGAGGCTGCCTTTTATAATATTCACAGGCCTCCTGCTTGGCGGGCTGTGGTTTATGAACAGCTGGGACCTGCCGACGTACTTCTTTATTACGGCGCTTGCAGTATTCGCAAACAGGTACTCAATGGACGCTGATTATAAGAACTGGATCAGGGACGCAGGGATAACGCTCGGCGTCATACTCGGCGTGGCGATAGCGGCGTATCTGCCCTTTACGCTCTTTTTCAGCTCACAGGCAAAGGGAATAGGGCTTGTCAAGGCAAACACAAAAATTACCGATTTCCTCGTGCTGTTCGGCATTATGTTGTTTCCGGTTGTTTCGTTCCTGGTTGCAAGGCTGCTTAACTGGATTTACGCGGTTAAGGTGCATGGAATAGCGGGCGGCAAGGAAAAGAAACGCGATTTCTACTGCCCGCGTTGCGGATCTGATATCAGGGACGGCAAAAAAATATGCGGACAGTGCGGCTATATGATAAGCGGCGAAGAACTCTATCTCGGCGGGATAGACCTGCCGGTTAAAAAGACGGCAGAACCTGCGCTGTCTTTCTTTAAATTTTTCGCCTCTCCCGGCTCGGCAAAATCCGTACAGCTGGCTGTTTACGCGGCGGTTCCGGTTGCAATCGCCATAGGGCTTATTGTTTACAAAACATTATTAGACAGGCCGAATTTCGGTGTTTTCGGCGGGCTGATATTTCTCGTGCTGGCTTTCATACTCCTGCTCGGGCTTACAAGGACGGAACTGAAAGAAAACCAGTTTGCGTTGATTATGGTTTTCACCGCGCTTTTTGCAATCTTTGGCTGCGAGTTCTTTCATATCATTGACTCATTTTCAAGGCCGGGCGGGCATGCGCCTCTTGAAAGAATGAACACGGTATTTAAGTTCTACTATCAGGCGTGGATACTGCTTGCCGCGGCTGCCGCTTACTGTGTATTCTGGGTAAGGCATTTCTACCTCAAGTTTCAAAATAAAGCCGTAAGAATTATATGGAACGTGCTGTTGGCGGCGCTTATTGTGATGGGGCTGTTTTATCCCTTTGCCGCTTCAGACGTAAAACTCAAAGCGTTCCGCGGATACCTGACACTTGACGGAATGGACTTCCTGCGTACGACCAACTACAAGGGCAGAATGCCGGCTATGGGTGATTTCCAGGCCATACAGTGGCTCAATACAAATATAAAGGGCGCGCCGGTAATAGCAGAAGCGCACGGCGGCCAGTACACCGAGTTTGCGAGGATATCTTCTTTCACAGGGCTTCCTACAATCATAGGGTGGCCCGGGCACGAGCTGCAGTGGAGGGGCTCAGGCGACGAAGCAGGCAGGCGTACAGCAGATGTTGACAGGCTATACACCACGGTTGATATTAATGAGGCAATGGAACTTATCAGAAAATACAATGTTGAATACGTTTACCTCGGAGTGCTTGAAAAGGACAAATATGCAAGCTCGCAGGAGGGCCTCGCGAAATTCACACAATTCATGGACATAGCCTACACAAACAGGCTGGAGACGACAATATACAGGGTAAGAAAATAAGGAGGAAGATAACATGTCTGAAACGTTGAAGTGCGTAAAGTGCGGGGCTGATAACCCCAAAAACAACAAGTTCTGCGACAGCTGCGGTTACAAAATCATAGCCGCAGGCCAGACAGAGCAGAAAAAAGCGGTTCCTGTACAGGCTGCCGCTGCTGCTGCGGCTGAAAAGCCGGAAAAAAAGAAGCTCAAAAAAGAAGAAAAGGGCGAGGAAATATTTATTCCATTATCAGCGGCGGGAGAGCCGGGAGCGGGCGGTTTTAAAATAACATGGGAAATGGTAATATGGGCCTCGATAGTGCTTATCGGCATAATAACGAGGTTCTATGATTTAGGCACCAAACCGATGCACCACGATGAATCAATGCACGCTTTTTACGCATGGAAGCTTTATATGGGTGACAGCTATTCGTACAACCCGATGCTTCACGGGCCTTTTCTTTTTCACGCAAACGCTTTTATTTACTTCCTTTTCGGAGCGACGGATTACACCGCAAGAATACTTCCCGCAATATACGGGATGATAACAATATGCATAATGTGGTTCTACAAGCCCTATCTCGGCAAAACAGGCGCGATGATAGCCGCTTTTCTTATCGCCATTTCGCCCACTTTTATGTATCAGGCAAGGTATATAAGAAATGATATTTACATAGCGGGCGACACACTTATGATTGTGCTCGGGCTTCTGCGTTATTTTGACACGAGAAAGCCGGGGTGGCTGTTCCTCGCCGCGGTCGGGCTCGCGCTCTCCTGGGCTACAAAAGAGGTGACCTATATTACCCTTGCGATATTCGGTTCGTTCTTCTTTTTCCGGTGGTTATGGGAGCACTCACTGCGCAACGTGCCTGACAAATTCGCCGAAGAAAATAAAGTCTACGGCGCTGTTGAATACTGGCTGACAAAAAAAGGCAAGTGGGTGTTTATTAATGCCTTCATAATCTTTTTCGCAATACACGCCTTCTTTTACTTCAATAAACAGGGGGGCGTGTCGTTTTGGCAGAATTTAAAGGGAGTGTGGGACGGCTACACGTGGGCGCTCACGTACTGGCTCGGGCAGCACGGCGTTGAGCGTGGCAGCCAGCCGGTTTATTTTTATGCACTGCTGATACCTTTTTATGAAATGGTATCCGTGCTTTTTATGCTGATTGCGTCCGGGTATTATCTGTACAAAGAGGAAAAACGCAGTATGGTAAACGTATTCCTCATATACTGGTGGATCATGTCGCTGCTTATTTACTCCTGGGCAGGCGAAAGAATGCCCTGGCTGGCGCTTCACCCGCTTACCCCGATGACGCTTCTTGCAGGCAAGTTTATTGCGGATATTTTCCAGCGAAAGGACTGGGGGTGGAAGCGGACCGCGGGCATTGCGGCTTTTGTCGTGACATCAATGATGTCATGGCACGGAGCGGTGCATGTATGCTTCTATGGTGCCGGAGCCGACCCGAAAGAGTCTCTGATTTATGTACAGTCTTCAACAGATACGACAGAAGTAGCGGAAAAAATAATCAAGTTCGCGCACGAAATGAAACGCATGAACTGGTCAAGCCATGAGTTCAGGACCTATGACCCTTATAATCTTGAAATAGTCTGCGAGGACTACTGTACCTGGCCCTTTGCCTGGTACCTCAGGGATTTTAAGAAAATAGCATACCAGCCCAAAAACATACCCGAACACGAAAAGGGCAAGCCGATAATACTCTCGGGTATAGAAGAGGCGAACCGCGGCCACGACCAGAGGGTTTATGACCTTCTCAAAGACGACTACGCCGTGACGCGCTACAAGCTGCGCGAGTGGTGGGCGCCTGACGAAAAGAAGTGGTGGAACGCGCCGCTTATAAGCAAGCCCAACCAGCCCGGCAAGATAAAAATGCTGTGGAACCGTTTTATGTACAGGGAAGTGTGGAACGACCTGGGTTCTTATGACATGGTTGTTTATGTAAGAAAAGATCTTGAAAAATACTGGAGATAAGGACGGAGGATGAGATGATAGACCTATCACTGATGTCAAAGCAGGAAAAGCTGATAATAGCCTCCCTGCTCGGGCTTATTGTTCTTGTTTTTCTTTTTACCCTCACGCCTAAAAATATGCGCAATGAGAGAAAGGCGCCTGCCGTGCCGCAGAATATTTTTGCCACAGGCGGAGCTGCCGGAAGCGAAAAGGGGTATTTCAACACGCCCCGGGACATAGGCCGCGACAAGGCGGGAAACACCTATGTAGTTGATTCGCGCAACCACAGGATACAGAAGTTTAACCCCGCGGGAGACCTTGCCGCGGCATGGGGAAAAGAAGGAAACGGTCCCGGTGAGTTCAAGGAGCCAAACGGAATTGACGTTACCCCTGACGGCACAGTCTATGTCGCTGATACCTGGAACGGGCGCGTGCAGGTTTTTTCCTCTACGGGCGGATATTTAAGGGAGTTCGGAGGCGACCGCGGAATGTGGGGGCCGAGGGATGTGGGAATTGACGCAGACGGGAACGCGTATGTGGCGGATACAGGAAACGGGCTCATACATAAGTTTGACAAACTCGGTAAATTTGAAATATCTTTCGGTAAAAAAGGGGGAGGCAAAGCCCCGGGTGAGTTTGCAGAGCCTTTCAGCATCAAGGCATATAAAAACCAGCTCTATATTCTTGACCGGAAAAATTACAGGATACAGGTACTGGACACTGCGGGAAAATATATCAGGGAGTTTAGAGTGGAAGGCTGGGCCGACGGCCAGGTGGTTAACGGCTGCCTTATGGAGCCTTATCACGACATAGACTCTGAAACAGGAAAAATATACATTACAGATTCTACAAACCACAGGATAATAGTACACGCGAACAACGGTGCCAAACTAAAGATAATAGACAAAGATGCAAACAATGCTCAGTTCTCCTGCGTGATAGGCATAGCCGTAAAAGGGGAGAACCGTATACTGGCGGCTGATTCAGCATCAGGCAGGATTATTACAATCGCTGATAACAATTAAAGGGAGGAATAAAATGGCAAAAAAGAAAAAATCAAAGCCCGTTAAAAAAGGGAAAGCATCCAAGGCAAAAAAACGCAAAGGCAAAAAAGGGGGCAGTCTCGGGGTCTTGATCGCGGCTGTAGTGATAATTGCCCTTTTTGTGGTTGTGTCGCAGGTAAAGCGCGGCGAGCCGGTAAAATATATTAAAGCTACAAAGACTGCAGAATGGGGTGTGAAGGGTGCAAAAGACGGGGAACTTGATTCTCCGAGGGGTGTGGGTGTCAGCAAGGACGGTTATGTTTACGTCGCTGACATGAACAACAGCAGGATAGTAAAGTTTGACCGTGAAGGAAAATTTGTTTCAAACTGGGGGATTAAAGGGAATAAAGCAGGGCAGTTTAACGAGCCTTCAGGGCTTTTTGTAAGCCCCATGGGGGACATATTTGTAGCTGACGCGTGGAACGGGAGAATACAGAGGTTTGACGCTAACGGTAAATACATAACTGAAATAGGGGGGCAGAAGGCCTCTTTTTACAGCCCGCGGGCGGTTGGCGTAAGTAAAAACGGCATTGTGTACGTGGCTGATACAGGGACAAGCAGGGTGCACCGGTTTGACGTTGAGGGCAACAGGCTCGGAAATCCTGTAGGAGGCCAGGGCAAGGGGATTGATAAGTTCTCGGAAGTATTCGGAATAGCTTTTGATTCAAAGGGAAAGGTTTACGCCGCTGACCCGGGCAACAGGCGGGTAGTGGTGCTTACCTCTGATTTGAGGGCAGAGTCTGAAATAAAGATAAAAGGATGGAACGAAGGATACCCGCTGTGGCCGATGCTTGCCATAGACTCAAATGACATTCTGTACGCGGTATCTTCCGGAACGCAGGATATATGGATTTATGATTTAAAGGAAAAGAAACCCAAATATAAGGGCACCATAAAAAATGATGCAAAGGACAAACCTCTGTTCAGCAGCCCGCTGGGCATAGCTGTTGACGCCGAGAACAGCGTTTATGTTACCGATCTCGCGCAGAACAAGGTCGTGAAGTTCAGGCCCGTAATAGATTAGTCAAAGCCGGATGCAAATGGAGACTAAGGACCGACTGATAAAGGACTCGCTCATACTTTTTGCAGCCTCAAGCGCTGTTAATCTTGCGAATTTTGTATTTCATATGGGCGCGACCAGGAGCCTGGGGCCGGAGCTATACGGCTCCCTCGCGGCTCTTCTCGGGCTTGTGGTGATTTTTGCAATGCCCTCGCTTGCGCTTCAGGTCACTGTCACAAAAAAAACCTCAGTGTTTATGGCAAATGACTGCCCCGGTGCCGTGGAATACCTTTTTAAGAGGTCGCTCAAATGGTTTTTTGCCGCGGGGCTGGCGCTTTTTATTTTCTTTTTTGTGTTTAAGGATTTCTTTTCGTCAAGGCTACAGATAGGCGACCCATGGGCCGTCGTAGTCCTCGGGTTAATAGCCATAGCGGCAATGCTTGTGCCGCTTGTACGGGGAATACTGCAGGGAATGCAGAAGTTTTACTCATTCGGGCTCAACCTCTTTGCCGACGCTTTTGTCAGGCTTTCCGCTCTCGGTATTGTGATATACCTGGGAATGAAACTCAAAGGCGTTCTTTTTACCAGTTTTATCGCGTCTATGACGGCTTTTCTTATCGGGGTTTTTATGATAAGGGAGATTTTCAAACAGAGTGAAAAGCCGGTAAATGTTATAACAAAAAGAGAATTTCTTAAATACGCGCTGCCTGTGTTTCTTTCAATGACGGGTTTTTCCCTTCTGAGCTTCATGGATCTTTTTATGGTCAAGTACTTCTTTCCCCCGGAACAGGCGGGTTTTTATGCCGTGACCTCTGTTATCGGAAAGGCTTTCCTCTACTTTCCGTCGGCAATAGTGATGGCGCTTTTTCCAAAAGTATCCGCGGCTCACGCACTGAATCAGGATACGAAAAAACTCTTTTATAAAAGCCTGTGGCTGACAGGAGCGATAAGTTTTGCGGGGATAATTTTTTGCTACTTTTTTCCGGAGTTTGTTATCAAACTCCTCGCCGGAGGGCAGTACCTGGAGATAGCCGGTATAGTGAAAATTTTCGGCCTTGCGATACTGCCGCTCGTGCTGTTTAACGTTCTGATAAATTACAGCCTGGCTGTGCACAATTACTTTTTTATAGGGGTCATGTACGCGGGCATAGCGATGTACGCGGGGGCAATTTATTTTTTTCACGATTCGTTTACCCAGGTCATCTTTGTGCTTTTTGCGGTTTCATCCCTAATACTTGCCGTTTCTGTCGCCGGGCTTGAGATGACGGGGAGGATGAAAAAATGAAATTGAATAAACTTTCCATACTGATGCCGATGTACAACGAAGAGATATACGCGGCTGCCAATATAATGGAAACAGACGCATATTTCAAAAAACACAGTTTTACCTATGAAATTATAGTCATGGATGACGGCTCCAAAGACATGACTTTTGACAGAGCCTCAAAGATGCAAAAAGAGCATATAAAGGTACTGAAGCTCGGAAAAAACGAGGGCAAGGGCGAGGCGCTAAAAGAGGCTTTTAAGGCGTGCACGGGCGACCTGGTGATGTTTCTGGACGGGGACCTGGACATACACCCGAGGCAGTTTGAGGCGCTTTTTGACGTGATGAACACAGAGGGCGCGGACGTTGTGATAGGCTCAAAAAGGCACCCGAAATCGGTCCTGCATTATCCTTTTAAAAGAAAGGTGATGTCGTCGGTTTATTTTTTTATGGTTAAGCTGCTTTTCGGCCTGCCGCTGCGTGACACGCAGACCGGGATAAAGTTATTTAAGGCAGAGGCGCTGAGAAAAACATTTCACAAAGTTCTGATAAAAAGATACGCTTTTGACCTCGAACTGCTGGTGCTTTTGCACCACTACGGTTTCAAAATTTCAGAAGCCCCCATAGTGGTGGATTATAAGGGCAAGTACGGCAACATAACCTTTAAGACTGTTTTTAAGATGGTGTGGGACACGGCGGCTGTTTTTTACAGGCTTAAACTGCTGCGTTACTATGACAGAAAGGGCTGAAGGATGTTCAAAAAAACTGCGGTAATCATACCGGTTAAGGCGCTCAATGATTACATAGAGGAATGCCTCTCCCATATGGAGCAGATAGACTACGACCTGTCAAAAATTGAAATACTGGTCCTGCCGGATGAAAAATCGGAACTGAAAGGCAAATACAATCTGAATGTAAAAATCATACCTACCGGCAGCGTGCACCCGGGCGAGAAACGCGACAAAGGCATATCAATGACTGATGCGGAAATAGTCGCTTTCATAGATGACGATGTTTTTCCCGCTAAAAACTGGCTTAAAAAGGCTGCTGAACTTTTTGAGGGCGATGAAACGATTGGGGCGGTTGGAGGGCCGGCTGTTACGCCTCCCGGCGATTCTTTTTTTCAGAAAGCAAGCGGGCTTATCTATGAATCATTGCTCGGCGGAGGAGGATACAGGTACCGCTACGCGCCGGAGGCTGCGCGCGATGTGGATGACTACCCGTCGTGCAACCTTATCGTGAGAAAAAACGTGCTTGATAAAATAGGGGGGTTTAACACCGAATTCTGGCCGGGAGAGGATACGGTAATCTGCCTCAAAATAGTAAAGGGCCTTAAACTGAGGATTTTTTACCACCCCGATGTGCTGGTGTACCACCACAGGAGGAATTTTCCCGCCGGCCACATAAGACAGGTCAGGAGCTATGCGCAGCACAGGGGGTATTTTGTAAAACGTTTTCCCGAGACCTCGCTCAGGCCATCTTACTTTGTGCCGACGGCATTTCTGCTTTACCTTCTCAGCCTTGCGCCGCTTAACGTGCTGCTGCCTGAGTTTTGGTTTTTATGGAATGCGCCTGCCGCGCTTTATGGTATACTTCTGATTATAGAGGGAATAAAAACAAAGAGTTTTTTAATGGCGCCTGTTGTGATGGCGGGAATACTTGTTAACCACATTTATTACGGGTTTTATTTCATACTCGGGCTTTGTTCGAAAAAGCTCAAAGAAGAAAAACAGGAGAGAATATGAAGATTATGATATCCTACCCACCCTTAAAAGGGGACGGGACGCCCACGCTGGGCCAAAACAGGCAGTTTCAGTGGTTTCACAACCCTTCGTTTATATACCCGATGGT
Organism: uncultured Spirochaetia bacterium; assembly: GCA_964349515.1. Taxonomy (GTDB): domain Bacteria; phylum Oederibacteriota; class PGYV01; order PGYV01; family CAYGHG01; genus CAYGHG01. Next base: position 17,800 of record CAYGHG010000028.1, on the reverse strand, counting down.
GCCGGCTTCGGCCGCCACTCTGTTAAAGTCAAAAGGCCACGACGTAATATGGAACGACTCAATCGCAAAAATGCATACCTGGGAAGAGTATGTAAAGATTCTTGAAAGGGAAAAGCCGGAGCTCATAGCTTTTGAAACAAAGACCCCTGTTGTAAAGCAGCACTGGGAGATAGTATCAAAGGTAAAGGAAATAGTCCCCGGAATTAAGACCGTACTCATGGGTGACCACGTGACCGCTATGCCTGAAGAGACCATGCTTAATTCAAAAACAGATTATGCATTAACAGGCGGGGATTATGATTTTCTTCTTCTTAACATAACGGAGCACATACTAAAAGGCGCGGCGTTGGAGCCCGGGATATGGTTCAGGGACAAAGACTCGGTAAAAAATACGGGGAAGTTCGAACTCACCCACGATTTAAACACGCTCCCGTTTATTGACAGGGAGCTAACGCAGTGGAAAGACTACGGCGAAAAGTTTTTTAAATATAACCCTTATACATATACAATGACAGGCCGCGACTGCCCCTGGGCAAGATGCACTTTTTGCTCGTGGACCACGCTTTTTCCGAAATTCAGGACGCGCACTCCCGAGAGCCTGCTCGCGGAGATTGACATGCTGGTGCAAAAATACGGCATAAGGGAGATATTTGACGATACCGGCACGTTCCCGAGAGGCGAGTGGCTGAAAAAGTTCTGCAACGGGATGATTGAAAGAAAATACAAAATGAGCCTGCTTGCTAATTTCCGTTTTGACTACATAAACGAAACTGTGGCGCCGCTGATGAAAAAAGCGGGTTTCAGGCTGTTAAAGTTCGGGCTTGAATCCGCAAATCAGGCAACTCTTGACAGGCTGGATAAGGGCACAAAAATCGCCGATATTGAGAAAGGCTGCAAAATAGCAAAAGACGCCGGAATAGGCGTGCACCTTACCATAATGGTGGGCTACCCGTGGGAAACGCGCGACGACGCGATGCGCACCTATGAACTGGCGAAAAAACTTCTTGATAAGGGCCTTGCTGACATGCTGCAGGCAACGGTTGTCATAGCATATCCGGGAACCCCGCTCTACACTCAGGCGGTAGAGAACAACTGGCTCAGATTTGCGCCCGGGGAGTGGGAAAAGTTTGACATGACGAGGCCTGTGTTTAAATTCCCCGATATGGAGCCCGCTGATGTCATGAAAATATGCGACGACATATACAAGTCATTCATGACGCCGAAATTCATGATGCGCCAGGTGCTGTCAATCAGAACACCGGAAGACTTTGCGTTTCTGTTCAAGGCGGGTAAAGCGGTGATAGGGCATATACTGGATTTTAAGAGGGATAAAAAGTAAATGGATTCAAAGCTTCCGTTTGTATCCGTCGTAACCCCTGTGTATAATTCCGAAAAAGTCATAGGCTTATGCCTCGAAGCAATAGCCTCCCAGGATTATCCCAAAGAACTGCTTGAAGTCATACTGCCTGACGGCGGCTCAAAAGACCGTACGAGAGAAATAATTGATTCATATTCCGGAAGGCTGAAAATAATACACGCAGACAACCCTTTGAAAACAGGCGAGGCCGGGAAAGCAGCCGCAATTGACATCACAAAAGGTGAAATAATAGCCCTCATAGACAGCGACAACATAATGCCTTCGCCTGATTTTATAAGTAAAATGGTTGAGCCTTTTTCTGACACGTCTGTGTTCGGCACCGAGCCGCTTTACTTTGAGTGCAGAAAAGAGGATCCTGCAATGACGCGATACTTTGCGCTTGCGGGAATAAATGACCCGCTTTGTCTTTTTATAGGAAATTATGACAGGTACAGTTATATCACGGGAAAATGGACGGGAATGAAGCTTGCGGTTGAAGACAGAGGCGCTTACCTGAAAATAGCGCTTGATGAAAGAAATATACCCACAATAGGCGCAAACGGTACTTTCCTGAGAAAAAGCGCGCTGCTGAAAGCCAGGTACAAGCCCTATCTTTTTGATATTGATGTGGTTTATGAAATAGTAAAATCAGGAATTAACGGGTTTGCAAAGGTAAAAACAGGGATTGTTCATCTCTACTCGCCTGATATGGCTTCTTTTGTAAAAAAACAGAGCCGCAGAGTAAATGATTTTCTTCACTTTGAGAAAAAACAGGAACGCAGTTACCCGTGGGCTTCATTTCCGGTTAAGGGTATAGCTCTTTTTTGCATTTCCTGCGCCCTTGTATTACCTTTGATGTTTCAGGCAGCTGCAGGTTTTTTAAGAAAGAGAAGTATTGTCTGGTTTTTCCACCTGCCGGTATGTTATGCTACGCTTTTTATTTATGCAGTAACTTTCATAAAAGCCAGAGTTTTTGGCAGGGTGGCAATGAAGAACCGGGATAAGTGGTAGCCGGGAGAACAGATGACGGCAGATGGAACAGATGACGGCAGATGGAACAGATGACGACAGATAACGGCAGATAGAACAGAAGAATAATGCGGATACTGGTGCCTCTCTTGATACTATAGATACTATAGATTCCAAATAAAAGCATTGACAGACCACACCATATTTATTATACTTTTCTATCGTTTTACGGTATTACTATGTTTATTGCTTTTATAGGTGCCGAGATAGCTCAGTAGGTAGAGCAGAGGACTGAAAATCCTTGTGTCGGCGGTTCAATTCCGTCTCTCGGCACCATTAAAATATCTTGTTTTTATGGGTTGTTAGGCCCGGCCGGCTTAGACTTTGCCGATGTAGCTCAGTGGTAGAGCAAACGATTCGTAATCGTTAGGCCACCGGTTCAATCCCGGTCATCGGCTCCAGAATGAAGCGCCCGTAAGGGCAGACAATAAAAGATGTACAATCTGAAAGGAGAATTGAAATGGCAATAATAATCAGGATGAAGAGGATGGGAAAGACAAATACGGCTTTTTACAGAATAGTGGTTGCAAATGAGAGAAAGTCGGCAAAGGGCGGTCCTTATATAGACGAAATAGGTTTCTATAACCCGGTAAAAAACCCGGCGGAAATAAAGGTGGATGCGGATAAGGCAAAGGCGTGGCTGGCAAAAGGCGCAAAGGTTTCTGAAACCGTAAAAAGCATACTTAAAAAGATAGGTGCTTACACCCCTCCTGTGAATACAAAAAAGAAAAAAAAGAAAGAAAAAAAGGCTAAAACAAAAAAATGAAAGAGCTCCTTGAATTTGCGGCAGGGCTGGTATCGGGAAGCGGGCGCGTGCAAGTCAGCGAAGCAGAGGCTGCGGGCGTGAAGAAATACCTGATAGAGGCGGAGCCCGGGGATATTAAGAACATAATAGGAAGGGAAGGCAAGACCATAAAGGCGATAAGAAGCCTGGTCAGCATGGCCTCCATAAACCGTAACATTAAGCAGAAAATACCGGTTGAAATAGTAGAAAAATAATGGAAGTAAACGTACTTACGATTTTTCCCGAGGCCTTTGAAAAGAGCCTGGATTTCAGCATCCTGAAAAGGGCCGCTGAAAAAGGGCTGGTGAAATTCAGGGTTATAAACATAAGGGATTACGCCGAAGGAAAGCATAAAAACACGGATGATACTCCGTACGGCGGAGCGGGCGGAATGATAATGAAACCGGAGCCCATAGTAGCTGCTCTTGAAAGCATCAGAGACGATAAAACGCGCGTGATAGTGACCTCGGCTTCGGGGAAGAAGTTAAGCCAGGCAAAACTTGAAGAACTGTCGAAGTGTGAAAAGGTCATAATAATATGCGGCAGGTATGAGGGTATTGACGAGCGGGTTATGGACTACGCCGACGAGGAGATATCAATAGGCGATTACGTGTTAAGCGGCGGAGAGTTTGCGGCGCTGGTGATTGCGGAAGGGGCTGTGAGGCTGATACCCGGAGTGCTCGGCAACGAAGAGTCGGCGCCCAATGATTCTTTTACAGCAGGCATACTTGATTTCCCTCAGTACACGAGGCCGAGGGAGTTTAGGGGCAAAGAAGTGCCTGAAGAACTTTTGTCGGGAAATCACGAAATGATAAAGAAATGGAGAAGGAAAAAGGCACTGGAGAAGACCTTAAAAAACAGGCCTGACCTTCTGGAAAAAATAAAACTGTCCGAAGAGGACGAAAAACTGATCGCTGAGATAAGGAAAGGAGCGGTAAAATGAACAATCTGATTGCGCTGGTGCAGAAAAAGCACCTGAAAAAAGGAAGAGAACTCAAAAAGTACACGGTGGGCAGCACTGTGAAGGTCAACACGAAGATAAAAGAGGGCAACAAGGAAAGGATACAGGGTTTTGAAGGGGTTATCATAGCGAGAAAAGGGCAGGGTCCCGCGGAAGTAATAACCGTGAGAAAAGTATCCTACGGCGGTATAGGCGTGGAGAGGATATTTCCCGTACACTCGCCCATGATAGAATCAATAAAGATAATAAAGCAGGGCCAGGCAAAGAGGGCGAAACTTTATTATATAAGGGAGACTTTTGGAAGAAAGGCAAAAAAAGAAGCAAGGCGTTTTGACAGAGAACTTGGAGCTGAAGCGCTTAATAAGCTTAATGCCGTGCCTTTTGAAGAGGCGACAAAGAAGGAAGACGCGCCTGCAGCAGCTGAAGAAAAAAAATAGAATTTTGATATAAAAGCCCGGGGCATAAAGCCCCGGGCTTTTTTTTATTTGTGACGGAAAGCACAAAAAAATAAGGCAGAACCACGGCCGCATGGGGTATAATTGTGTAAACGCTTTAGGTATTGACGGCGTCAAATAATTAAACCAATAAGGAGGATTTAAAATGAAAAAAGTACTGATGGTGATGGTTGCGGCGCTCTCGGTTATGCTGCTTAGTTCCTGTACTATCCGATACATATACACAGACTCGTCTTATGTACCGCCTTCCTCTGACTACTCTGCCGGCTCGGGGGTATCTGCAAGCTACAGTTATACCTATGTATATGAAAGGCCCTATGTTTATAACCCGCCCGTAGTGGTTGAGCAGGATTACTATGTATATCAGCCAAATGTGGTTGTTAACAATTATGTCATAATCAAGGTTTCCGGCAACACGTACAGATTTTACAGGGGCGGCAGTGAAATAGCAGTATGGGTCATTAACAATAACGGCAGGATTATAAAGAAGGGCCGGGTGATAACCGGGCTTGTAAGGGCGTTTAACAGCGCAAACAGGCTGATATTTGAGGCTGTGTTTGACAATGACGACTATCATGGGCCTTACAGGGAGTATCACTCAAACGGAAGGCTTAAAATTGAAACCTCCTACGCAAGGGGATTTATGGACGGCTACTATAGGGCCTATCACTTATCAGGGGAATTGAGCGAAGAGGGGCTTTACAGGCGCGGCAACAGGCACGGTTTCTTTAAGGCTTTTGACAATGCGGGAAAAGAAAGCGAGCGCGCTTATTATGACGCCGGCAAAAAGAGGGAGTTTAATGAACGTGAGAGACGAGAGCTTGAAAAAGAATGGCAGGAGGAGTACAAGAGGCACTCTTCTTATATGAAATCTTTTGACGAAGATACAAGGGGCAGGTTTAAAGAGGAACGCCGGGTTGAGGCAAAGCCGGGTGCTTCGAGGAAAGCCGAACCTGCAGAGGGCTGGGATAACTATTACGGTAAAAGGTACGGATTGACGGTTGCAGCTGAAGCGCGTGAAACCGCAAGGGAGAAACAGGAAGCAAAGGAAGCGCGTGAAGAGGCAAAAGAATTCCGTTTTAAGGCGAGGGGCGAAGCAAAAGAGGAATTAGAGGAAGCGCGTGAAGAGGCAAAAGAATTCCGTTTTAAGGCGAGGGGCGAAGCAAAAGAGGAATTAGAGGAAGCGCGTGAAGAGGCAAAAGAATTCCGCTTTAAGGCGAGGGACGAAGCAAAAGAGGAAGCAGAGGAAGCGCGTGAAAACATTAAGGCGGAGCGGGCAGGCCAAAAAGAAGAGGTTAAATCCGCCGCAGATACGGCAAAGGATAGGGCGGCCGAACTTAAGCGCGAACGCGTTGTAGAAAGGGGCCGTGGCCGGGTAAAGCAGGAAGCTGATTTTAAACAGGAGGCAAAGCAGCCGGCACAGGAAGAACAGGTTCAGAAACAGCCTGTTAAAAAAACGCCTGCCAATACAGAAGATGATAAAGATGATGAGGGAACGGAAAAAAAGAATGGAAAACCCGGGAAGGCCAAGCAGGCTGACAGGGAAAAAGGCAAAAAATAGTTTCATAACAAACAAAAAGGCGGGGCTGATTTCAGCCCCGCCTTTTTGCTTTATTAAGGTGTATAATTATATTGAGGGAAGAAAGAAGGTGGTTAAGATGGCTGCCTTTAATGACAGGCGGGTTACAAAAGAGCGCAGGCAGGGCGACAGACGGTGGCTGGGTATATTCAGCCGCAGGGAATATGAGGGCAACGGGCCAAGAAAAGGCAGTGACAGGCGCATGGGTACTGACAGGCGGGAAAAAGAGAGCGTATATTCAAGGATAGCTTTTTAGTTTTTTGCGCCCGGCCTGCTGTATAGCGCGAAGTACACGGCAAAGGGAAGCAAAGAGATGGTTACAATGATTACTTTTATGGCTGCCGTATCAAGGTGCTTTATCAGAAACATGAAAAGAAGAAGGGTCAGAACCCTGCCGGCGGCAATCGGAAAATCCCTCGCTACGAGATATTCCATTTTGCGCTCGTGCGCGTTTGCGTCAAGTGATATAAGGTCCATAGCGTGGGCAGAGAGCGGTATTTTAACGAAATGATCCGCAACCGCGGTAAGTATTCCATAAATAATCAGCGTTTGCAGGTTTATGGAATATATCAGCAGAAAGGCGGAAAAAAAGTGGAGTATGCCTCCGGCCAGAACGTAAGAACTGCGGACGCCGGGTTTTGAATACCTTCCCACGATATAAGCGGAGGTTATAGTTATTAATGAAGTCAAAAAGGCGAGCTTGCCGAATGTAAATTCGCTGCCTGTTTCGCTTACCACCAGAATGGCAATCAGGAACATTGAGATTGAATCCCTGCCGGAGAGAAAAAAATAGGCGAGCATGGTGCGGCCCCATTTTTTATCTTTCGTAAAAATCAAATCCTCCACTTTATAAGGCTTGGTAATCAGAGCCGCTTTTAAAGGCTTTGCAAGGATAATCGCCGCTGCGAAAAGCACCCCTGTGACGGCGAATACAGTATAATAGCCTTTGAAACCCGCCAGATGTTCGGTGGTAAAACCCGAGATTAGCGGGGCAAACATTGCGGACAAGCCGCCCAATACGCTGACTGTGCCGTAGAATTTATCCCTGTTGTGGCTGCCCGTATAGTCGTAGGTAAGTATATGATAGCCGAACCAGTACAGCCCCATAGCTATTCCCTTTACTATGCCTATTTCTATCAGGTGATTTATAAGGTTTTTATTGAAACCCAGCACCATCAGATAAAAGAGTATAAAAAAGAGCATCCCTGCCATATGGATTTTTACCCGGTCGATTTTTGTCCCGAGATAACCGCAGAGATAAAACGTAAAAGGCACGACAATATAGCAGGCGAGGAGGTATTTCGAAATCAGCATAAAATCAGCTTTTACCCTCCAAATGTAAATATTGACAAATACATCAGAGAGGGCGCTGCCTGCAGAGAATAACGCGGTTATTATGATGAGTCTTTTAAGGCTTTTTTGCTTATCCATAGAGGATATTATATTGCAGTAAAGCTGATTGTCAATGCATATGTATGAGTTGGCATTGTCAGGGATTGTGTGTATTTTTGAAAAATTGTAATAATAGGCGATTCTCCTTCTACCCCGCTCGCGGGGTAGAAGGGCGGGATGAGGGCGCATTTAAAGACTTAAAAACACCCCCCCCTCACCAAAGCCTCTCCCCCAAAGGGGGCGAGGTATTACATCAAGAACCAAATTACACTCTATTATATACAGTATCGTATGAGTTTAACAGCGCTTATTTAAGCGTTAAAAACGGGGAAAACACTTTTTGGTTGAAAAACGCTGTTTATCTGGTATTATATTAGTGGCGGCACAATTTAAGGAGAGTTATGAAGGGTAATCATACACTTAAAATATTACAGTTTCTTATATTTTTCACATTTATTTCCATATTTTCCCTGTCCGCAGATACCTTTACTGAGGATTTCAACACCGTAAACTATCGTGATTCCGTAAATACTACAATAAACTGGAACACTTCGGAGGGTTTTGCCGTACTGGGAAGAGAGGATATTTTTGCCGAGACCACAGGTGTAATAAACTGGGGCGGGGGCGTGTTGTCAGTGCGTTATGATTCGGGGTTAAACCGCTGGCTCATAGGCGGTGAGGGCGGAAAGATAAATGAATATGACGGCTATAATTTCATAAACCACAGTACTGACCTTAATAATTTCGGCTCAAGCGACATATACGCCATAGGGAGCAATGGAAGTATGTTCCTGATAGGCGGCTCGGGGGGGAAACTCAACAGTTATAACGGCACAACGTGGGCTGATTTATCCTCAAATCTGATGGGGTTCGGGGATGTGAGGGCGATAGGTTACAAAACAACGGTATCCACACACTGGCTGATAGGCGGCACAGGTGCGGCGCTGAACAGATATGACGGCACCACGTGGACAAATTTAAGAACGAGCCTTACGACCTCGGGTGGATTTGGTTCATCGGACACGGTTTATACTGTCGGATTCGGAAGCACCTACTGGCTGATAGGCGGACAGGCGGGAAAACTCGCAAGATACGACGGTGCGAGCACGTGGTCAAATCTTGAGGCCGGGTTGAATGCATGCTGGGGCGGGACGTATGATGTTTACAGCCTGGCGTGGGACGGAACACGCTGGCTGATAGGAGGGGGAGGAGGCAGGCTCGCGTCATATAACGGGAGCGCGTTTACAAACCTGACCGGCAGCGTTACATTTACGACAATATGGAGCATAAACTGGACCGGAAGTTTCTGGGTTATAGGGGGAAACAACGGGTCAGACACGAGGATAGTGACGTATGACAATTCAACATTTTACCAGAAGACAAACCCTTCATATTATAGTGCGGACCCTGTATGGGCGATAGGGAGTAACCCGTCAACCGGGGAGGTAGTATTAGGCGGCAGAAACGCCAAGATAATGAAAAGAAACGCCTCGGCGTCGTCAAACAGCACGGCGGATTTTACAAATTATACCAATACGATAAGGGACTTCGGAAAGTTTAACATATTGTGTTCGGGGTACAACAGTTCGTACTGGCTGATAGGCGGGGTAAACGGAAGGCTCAATAAATATGACGGGGATGTATTTACTGACGTGAGTTCGGGGCTAAACTGGCCGACGGATTCTGTTGTGTCGGTTGCCTGGAACGGCAGTTACTGGCTGATAGGGGGCACAAACGGAAAACTGGCGAGATATGACGGCACGACGTTTACGGACAGGACTTCAAACCTGAACTTCGGGAGCGATTCTATAAAGGTGGTGCGCTGGGGCGGCTCGCAGTGGCTGATAGGCGGTGCAAACAGGAGGCTCGCGACGAGTTCTGACGGCACGAATTTTACGGCAAGGGATATTTCATCATACTTCGGCGCGGGCGAGACTGTAAATGCCGCGGATTATAACGCAGGGATATTTAATCCGGGGTGGTACATAGGGGGAAGCGCGGGAAGTTTTATATTGTATGACGGCTCTTCCGGGTACACAAGTTACAAAATGAACTTATATGTTGCGCTTGGCGATTATTACAGTGTAAACGCGGTGAAGTGGGATGGCGGGGCAAAGGTCAGGATAGGGTGCGACGGCGCGCAGCTTGCTGACATGGAGTTTGGGGGAATAACAGGCATCAGTTCAAGCCTTGTGGGGTTTGGAACGGCAAATATATACGGCCTTGCGGTAAATGCGTCGGGGGACAAGTGGCTGATAGGGGGGAGCCAGGGAAAAGTAAACCTCGCGGATTACTCTGACGGTGAAAACGAGATATTTACCGACCAGTCGGGAAACCTGGTAAATTTCGGGCAGGCTTCTATTAATACAATAACGCATAACGGCGATTACTGGCTGTTGTGCGGCGATAATGCAAAAGTAAACAGATACGGGCTTGCTTATGTCTCGCCCGGCTACGCGCAGTCATCTTCCCTCCTTGACTGGCCGTCGGGTTATGTATCCGCCACGCTGACGGTTTCATCCGTGCTTAATGGACAGCAGATTGATTACTATCTTTCGGCAAACGGCGGGACGACGTGGCTGTCAGTGGCGCCGGGCGGAAGCGTTTATTTCACGGGGATTCACAACGGCGGCAGCCTGAAGTGGCGGGCTGTAATGCGGACCTATGACGCTTTTGTGTCGCCGAGGATTAATTCAATAACAATAAATTATGACAAAAACCCTGACTGGACTCCGACTATAACTCCGACGTGGACGCAGAGCCACACATTTACGCCTACGCCTACAATTACCATGACTCATACAGACACATTTACTCCGACAGTTACCGATACGATAACCCTGACTGTTACTGAGACGGTTACTCCGACGGTTACAGAAACGGTAACCGAGACTTTTACTCCGACTGTTACCCCGACAATAACGCTTACAAGCACTCTTACGCCTACATACACATTTACAATGACGATAACCCTTACCGTGACGCCGACGATAACCCTTACCGTAACACCTACAATCACGAGGACGGTAACGCAGACGGTAACGCAGACGGTAACACCGACTGTGACGCTGACGGCGACGCAGACCGCGACGAGGACGGTGACGAGGACGGTGACACAGACAATAACGCAGACCGTGACGCCGACAGTAACACGCACGGTTACGCTGACGGCTACGCAGACCGTGACGGGGACGGTAACGCAGAGTGTCACGCAGACGATAACGCCGACTTTTACGCGGACGGCAACGCGTACAGTTACAGCAACTATAACAAATACTTTTACGGCAACGCCTACCGCCACGCGTACTGCCACGAGTACGGCTACGCTTACTTCCACGAGGACGGCGACTCAAACGGCCACAAGGACGGTGACGCAGACCGCGACGCGTACCGCAACACCTACATATACCATGACATACACTTTTACAGCCACACCTACTTCGACAGCCACCCCTACAGCGACTCCTACAAAGGCAACAGAGAGTTACCAGATTCAGGCGCCTGCCAGCGTTACAGCAGGAGTCCCTTTTTCCATAACGGTCTCCGCTATGACAGGCAGTACCTACGGGTTTGTGGTGGCGGACAATTATCTGGGAACCGCGGCATTCGCTTCGAGTGCCGTATTAAGAAGCATTCCTTCTGATTACACCTATACCCCTTCTGACGCGGGCGTCAGGATATTTGAGGTTGTATTGAGTTCGACCGGCAACCAGTCAATTACTGCTACAGACACTCTTTTTCCTTCGATTACAGGTACGGCTATGATAAATGTAACAACCGGAGAGGCTGTTTCATACACGATACTGGCGCCTTCTTCCGTGGAGGCGGGAGAAACTTTTTACATAACAATAACCGCAAAGGATGCATATAACAATACGGTGGTCAACTATGACGAATATGTCAGCCTGACATCCTCTGACCCGCAGGCTGTACTGCCCGCGCTTGATGTTGATTTCAATCCTTCGGACAACGGAGTAAAAATAGTCGCGGTTGAGCTGAGGACCGTAGGAATACAGGTGGTAACCGGCAGGGAAGTGGGTAATGCCTCTGTATCAGGCACGAGCAACGGAATAGATGTTATAGCAGGGCCGGTTTATACTTTCAACGTAAACGCGCCTACTACCGCGAACGCGGGGGTGCTCTTTAATTATGTGGTAACCGCCCGTGACATGTACGGCAATACCATCAGGGATTTCACGGGGACGGTTGTATTTACTTCAAATGACGGCGCGGCGCAGCTGCCTGCCGATTACACCTATCAGGCTTCGGACAACGGGGTCAGGATATTTGACGCGATTCTCAATACAGAGGGGATAAGAACAATAACAGCCACACAGTCAGGAGTGCCTGCTGTTACGGGGACGAGTAACAACATAAATGTAGTTGTGCCGGCGACAGCGTATAACAGGCCGCTTCTGCTGACGTCATACCTGACAGCGCAGAATAATTATGAGTACTGCTATATAAATATTGACAGCAGGGACTATACTTTCGAGTCTAACCTGTATCTTGAATTTGATGTATTTGTTCCTGATACAAGTTCCAATTTTTACACTTCTACGGAGTTTCAGGAGGGGACTACTCCGGGGTGCGGCTACGGAAACATGAGGGATTTCGGGCAGTCTACACAGAATTACATCCGGGACCAGAACGCCATAAGGGTGCACCCTTCCATGGACATATCCGAGTACGCGAAGGGAAAGTGGTATCACAGGAAATTTGACATAAGCATGCTTGATACGCGCTGCTACGGGGAAGTTTATCTCTCTCAGGATACAGGGAACATAGGCTTTAACGGCGCGCCTTCAAATAATCCGGGAACATTTAACGCCTTATATACAAACATCAGGATAAACAACGCGAGCGGCGGGCTGGTGAGAAATATATTTTCAAATGACAATACCATGCCTACCGGGGGCGGCGTTGTTGTGACTGATATTGATACAAGAAATTCCTGGAGCAGCAATGCTTCTTATCCGGCCAATAACTTCGTCTGGGTTGTGGATGGTTATCGCGGGTGGGTGACTCCTTCGACCCCGATTGTCGCTGACGGGACTACGGCTGCGCAGGTGACCGCTTACATGTGGACGCCGGCGGTAGGAACAAACACCAAGGTCGCGTACGCAATAATTGATTTTAAATCTGACAGGCCTGAGGACGTAGTGGAGCCGGTGCTGACAGGTTTAAACACATATGCGGTTACGGACACCAACGGAAATGCTTTTGCTAATATCAGGTCCACGAAGGCGGGAACGGCAAACATCACGCTTACATTTGGGCACTGGACCAGGATAGTCCCTGTAAATTTCATAGCCGGCCCGGCCGCAAGGGTGAGCATAAGCCCCGACTACCTCTCGCAGCAGACAGGGGCTAACGGGACCTTTACAATACGGATAACAGACCAGTATGGAAATTTTGTAAGTGACGCGCGTGGAATAACAGTTACTTCCGATTCCGACACAATGCAGTTTTCAACAAACAACGGTGTTACATGGGCAGACCAGGCATATTTTAACGGGTCAAACGAGCGCAGCATACTTGTGACAGATACTACGGCAAATACGGCAACAGTTACTGCTGTGGCTCCCGGGCTCGCATCAGGGCAGGCAACCGTTTACGTCAATGACGTGCCTTTTTCTTATGTGGAAATATCACCGCCAAACAGCACCGCGGTGGCGGGTGTGCCTTATCATCTGACCGTGCAGGCAAAGGACTCAAACGGAAATAATTCATTCTCCAATGCCGCGGTAATCATGACATCAGCCTCGTCAACAATGCAGTTTTCAACAGACCTTGTGTCGTGGTCAAGTATTCTGAATACCGCTTTTGTTTCGGGCAAAATAAATGTCTATTACAGGGACACCGTAATGGCTTCCGATATTTTAATAACCGCCAGCCCGGCGGGCGGTGCAACAGCAGGGACAGCGCTTGCCGACATAATACCAAACGCGCCGGTACTTCTGGATGCGTGGGCAAATATCTATGCGGTTCAGGCAGGCGGCCACGTGACAATAACCGCTAAGGTGACGGATATATACGGAAACCCTGTTCAGGGCAGGGATATTGCTTTTACGCCTATGGTGCAGAGCGGAAGGACGCAGGATGCTTTTGTAACACCGGCCTCCGGGATAACAAATACAGACGGTGAGGTGATAACGGTATTTACTGTAAGCACGGCAGCTGGCGGGTCCATGAATTACTGCGTGGTGAATACACCGGGGCTGCTCGGAAAAACAGTGACTATTTCCGCGGCTGCTGCGGCTGTCAGGCTTGCTTTCCTGCCAAACCCCATGTCAATAGGCGCGATGAAGACGGGATTATTATTTATAAATGCAAAGGACAATGGCGGCTATAACGCGCCTGCAGGGGCGGGGCACGAATCGGTCAACATATACGCTACCAGCCCGAGTGTAATGTTCTCATACGACGGAGGTTTAAACTGGTACGGCTCTGTGACAACGACGTTAAACGACAGCGGGCAGGCAACGGTAAATGTGCGCAGTTCCATCACGGGCACATTTGGAATGCACGGGGTTGATATGGCGGCGAGCGGGAAACTTGCGCCTGCACACACTACGCTGACCGTTTCTACCGGATATTTCCTGAAACTGACGCCTGATGTTGAAACAACCGCGCCGGCAGGGTCTCAGGTGGCTGTGACGGCGCAGATAATAGATCACACAGGCGCAAATGTCAGTATGTCCGGAGTTGAGATCAGTTTTTATACTAACAGCGGCTCGATCGTGCCTGCAAACGCGGTTACAAACGCATCAGGCAGTGCCGGAGCAACTTTGAGCCTTTCCATACTATCAGGGATAAGGCACGTCGTCACCGCAACGTCAATTGGCCCTGATAACGTAACGCAGTCAGCGGGGATAACTACCATACCGCAGGTGTCGTTTGCGATATCCGCGCCCAATATGGTTTCTTACGGAGACACCTTCCAGATAGTCGTAAGGGCGAGAGATGCATACGGGAATACTGTACAGGATTATAACGGCACGGTATCTTTTACATCTACAGACACTGCGGGCGGCGTTGTGCTTCCTGCGGACTATACATTTGTTCCGGGCACGGATTTCGGGGTTCATACTTTTACCGGCCTGGTGCTCAGGACAAGCGGGATACAGACTATATCTGCGGCCGATACGGTTGATGCAGGGGTTAACGGGATAAGCAACAACATACTTGTGGTAAGCCCGACCTTTACGCCGACTATGACTTTTACGCCTACATTTACCCCTACCGCGACGCCTACCATGACGGCAACGCTGACCATAACACAGACTGTAACGCAGACTGTGACGCAGACCGTGACGCCTACTGTTACGCAGACGGTAACACAGACGGTAACACAGACAGTGACGGCTACAGTAACTGAAACAGTGACACCGACTGTGACGAGGACCGTAACACAGACTGTTACGCAGACGGTTACGCCGACTGTTACAAGGACAGTGACCGAAACAGTCACGCCTACGGTGACCAGGACTGTGACACAGACAGTAACTCAGACGGTGACTCCGACTTTCACGCTGACTGCCACTCAGACTGTGACTCTGACTGCGACAAGGACAGCCACGGCTACCGCGACACCAACCGCGACTCTTACATTTACAAGGACGGCCACTCAGACCGTAACACAGACTGTGACGCAGACTATAACATATACGTCAACGATAACCCTGACGCATACCATAACGCAGACGCATACGCATACGCCGACGATAACCGAAACGCACACAATAACCCCGACGCATACAAGTACCCCGCCTTTTTCGCCTACGGTGACTCCGACGATTACACTTACGCAGACATACACGCACACGCCTACCGTGACGAGGACGGTTACACAGACTGCCACTCCTACAGGTACTTTTACACAGACTGCCACGCCGACTTTCACTTTTACTCTTACGCATACATCCACGGATACGGCTACAAGCACCGCGACAAACACAGCCACCCCCACATTTACGGCTACGCCTACGGTTACAGTTACATTTACCATAACTCTGACGCCGACTATAACTGCTACATTTACCATAACCAGGACGTGGACCATATCGCCGACTTACACTGTGTCTCCTACTGCAACTATCACGCCCACCCCGATACAGGAACTTGTCATATACCCGAACCCGTGTAATTTTGCCCTCTCTTACGGAGGGACGCTCAAGATACTGCTGCCTCAGAGGGCGGATGTTTACATATACAACATACAAGGATACAAGGTGTTTGAAGCCCTCGGAGTAACAGGCAGGATAGAGTGGGACGGAAAGAACCGCGAAGGCGAGGACACGGCGCCGGGGGTATATTTCTACATAGTTGAGATGTCGGGTGAGCGTTATCGCGGCCGCATACTCACGGCGAGGCAATAATGAAAAAACTAATCTGCATAATATTTTCGCTCGCGCTGGCGTCACAGGCGGCAGCAGGCCCGGGGACAGGCGCTTTTGACATACTCAAAGTGCCCGCAGGGATAAAGTCGCAGGGAATGAGCGGCGCTTACAGCGCGGCGTGCAGGGACATAGAGGCAATGGATTATAATCCCGCGGGGCTGGCGTATATAGAGAGGCAGGAGATACTTTTCATACATGACATATACCTGCAGGACGTATTTTTTGATTCGCTTTACTACGGACAGGGGCTGGGTGAGGCGGGCTCATTCGGAGTGGGGATAAAGTACTTAAATCAGGGGAGCGTGGTAAGGACGCTGGAAGACGGCATGGGAGGCTATGCAGGGACAGCGGAAGAGGTGTCGGGTATGAATTACCTGGTATCAGCCGGGTATGCGATAGGCATGGATAAAATAAGCTACAGCGAGCTGACGCAGAATATCAAGGCGGGAATAGCGCTGAAAGTGGCGGGTGAGCAGGCGGCGGAGTACTCGTCTGTCGGAGGCGCGCTTGACATAGGGTTCATGTACAACATAGCACTCGGCGGCGAGAGCTTTCTTACAAACCGCGGGGAGTTTGTGTGGAGCAACATAGGGCTCGGACTGGCTTTAAGAAACATAGGAGCCAGCACATCGTCGGGGATGACGCCTTTTACGGCGGCAATAGGCGCATATACGGCGTTGCTGAATCTCGGGGCGGCGGGAAACGAGATAAAAGGGGCGCTTGAGGCGGATTTCGGGATGAACGGGTTTAATATCCGCTTTGGCGGGGAATACAGGCACAGGATGGAGAATATGAACTTTAACCTGAGGCTGGGCGGAAACATAAACCCTGAGGAGAGTCTTTCAGGAGGTTTCAGCATAGGCGCCGGGTTTGGGATAAGGGCAGAAACGGTGGCATATATGATAGATTACGTATTCCTTCCGTTTGATGAATTCGGAGCGGGGCATAAGGCGGGGTTTGGCATTAACTTCTGAAAAAAACAGTAAAAACCTGTTTTTGTACCGGTATTTCTTTCTTGCCTGCGGCAATAAGCCGTGCTATAATTCAAAAATAATTGAGTCTTCCACATTTATAAGGAGGCTGTATCTGATGAAAAAAGTCCTTACGTTAATGGTTGTAATTGCAGTTTCGTTTTCAATCATGTTTTTGTTTGGCTGCGGCGGCACAACGGGCCAGAAAATTAACTCGGTGGCGGATGAAGAATCCGAGGTAATGAGCGAAGCATCCGAAAGATATAAAGAGGAGCTCCCGACAACTTACATTGTTGAAGACGAAGACACCCTCTGGAGCATCGCGCAGAAACCGGAAATATACGGCAACAGGTTTCAGTGGCCCATTATTTATGACGCCAACAGGGACATACTTGACGACTATACAGGAGAGCTTGAAGCAGGCTCAAAACTGATAATCCCCAGAAACATAAGGGCAACCGAGATAGAAGACGCGAGGCGCAGGGCGCAGCAGCTCGGGATACCGCCTTCTCAGGGCAAAGTGGCGAGTGCGCGTGCCTCTGACGGCGGAGTGGCGGGAATGACAGAACGGAAAGTCCCGGACGAAGGCGGCTCATATGAAACAACAGATGAATATTTAAGTTCAGAGCCTACTCCTATACCCGAACCGGTAAAAAAGAAAGCAAAAAAGAGCGGAGGCTCGGGTCTTATAATAGTCCTGCTTTTAGGCCTTGTGGCGGCTGCTTTGATCGTAGTATTATTAAAGAAAAAGAAAAAACAGGATGATGAAGACGGCTCTGGCGGGCCTTTGAGCGGCGGAGACAGCAACAACATACTTGGATAATATATGTTAAAAATAAAGGGCGCGGGTAAAACCGCGCCCTTTATTTT
>CAYGHG010000027.1:10793-28064 GCA_964349515.1 uncultured Spirochaetia bacterium | reverse complement strand
GAACAGGGAATTATAATTGTCGTTAGAGGGGAGTTTTAATTGTCGTCAATCACCCTCCCGGTATTTGCGATAAACACCCCACGCCGTGCATGACTCAAAACATCGCCGGATAACCTGCCTTTGAAATATGGCACTATGAATAAAAACCTGCTGCAATGATAATCAAAATAAGAACCTGTTGACTTTACAACTTTGAAGTTGTATACTCCCATTGACAACAATATTGGTGGAAATATTTAAGCCGAGAGGGGGCTTGAATGGCAGGGTATTTGATTGCGTATTATAAGAAAGCAAATGGACGCATGCCTGTGAAGGATTATATAAAATCGAAACAGGCTGAGGAACAGGGAAAGATAAAAAGGAAAATGGACAGGCTTCAGGAAATGGGGCCGTTTTTAGGGATGCCTTCCGCGAAGAAAATCGGGGCAAAGATACATGAGTTACGGCCCGAAGGCATGAGGCTGTTTTATTACTGGCACGGCAGTACTGCTGTCTTTGTACATGCGGTTGACAAGAAAGATTTTACGCAGGAAGACATAATATTTGCGGATTCCAGGAGACGAGAACTTGAAGGATGAGGAGGAAAAGATGAAAAAAACAAAGAAAGCAGTAATAGACTTCAAGGCGCACAAGACAATGTTCGACGACGTGAAAAATAAGCCTGCCTTTAAAAAGGGCTACGAAAAAGAACTGCTTGCCGAGTTTGCAGAAAGTGTAAGGGAAATGCGCTCAAAATACGGTATGTCACAGAAGGAAGTGGCTAAAAAAGCCGGCACAAAACAACAGGTAATATCACGGCTTGAGCAGGGTGTTGATGACATCAAACTCAGCACGTTCTTCAGGGTGGCAAATGTACTGCACATGGACCTGGACAGGTTCATTCACGATGTGAGGAAGTAAGGATAAAAAAACGCGGTGCGGCACATGGGTCGCACCCTGCAAGGGACGGGTTGATTTTTGTAGGGGGGGATTCCTATCCCTCCCGGTATTTGAAGACAAACCAAACACCGTGCCATGGCAATAGGCAATGAGTACCCTGCGAGGGCGATACGACGGTAAGACAAAAAAACGCGGTACGGCACGATGGCCGCACCCTACGAGGGACGGTTGTTTTACTTTAATAAAACTACCCCTTCACCTTAATCCTCTCCCCCAAAGGGGCGGGGTATTACATCAAAAAAACAACCACCAAGGACAAAACAGCGTTGTATTATGTATTTTCGTGGTTTATAATGAAATACTGCTTTAAATACTGAAAAATACGGAGAAAATATGGTTAAAAATGACGGGCTTCGCAGGCGGGTTATAATAGAGAGTGTGCTGCCGTGTGTTAACGGCGGGGATTATCCGGTGCGGCGTTTTCCCGGGGAGAGCGTTGACCTTGAGGTTTACGCTTATGCCGACGGCCACGATGTACTGACGGTAATTGCGCGTTATAAACATGAAAAGGCCAAGCGCTGGGAGATTGCACCGCTTGAACAAAAATGGAACGACGAGTGGCTCGGGTCTTTTAAAACGGAAAAAGAGGGATGTTATTTATACAGAATATTCGCCTGGGTTGACCACTATAAAAGCTGGAAAAAGGGGCTGATTAAGAAAAAAGAGGCGGGGCAGGACCTGTCTGTTGAATACAAAATAGGGGAAAAACTGCTGCGCGACGCGGCGTCCAGGGCAAAGGGTGATGAAGCAAAGTTTCTCAATAAACACGCGGACATACTGGCGCGGCGCGGCGACGAAGCTTATGAAGCTTCGCTTGACGAAAAACTGGAGTTTGTCGCTTCCATGTACCCGGATCCCGAGCTGGTAAGCGAGTATGAACGGGAACTCAAGGTAAGGGTTGAAAGAAAACTCGCGGGGTTCAGCGCGTGGTACGAAATATTTCCCCGCTCCTGCTCTGACGATATAAGCCGCCACGGCACCTTTGCCGATACTGAAAAAAAACTTCCTGAAATAAAAGAACTCGGGTTCAACGTGGTCTATTTTCCGCCCGTACACCCCGTAGGAGTAAAAGGCAGGAAGGGAAAAAACAACACTCTGAAACCGGGCCCTGCCGACCCCGGCAGCCCGTGGGCGGTCAAAAACCACAAGGAAGTAAACCCTGAGCTCGGCACAATGGCTGATTTTGAAAAAATGGTGCAGAGCGCGGCAAAGCTCGGGCTTGAAATCGCGCTTGACATCGCGTTCCAGTGCGCGCCCGACCATCCTTATTTAAAAGAGCACCCCGAGTGGTTTTTGTGGAGGCCTGACGGCTCCATCCAGTACGCCGAGAACCCGCCGAAACGCTACGAAGACATAGTGCCCTTTAATTTTGAAACCGAAGACCCTCTGCCGCTTTGGGAAGAACTTACCTCTGTTTTTATGTTCTGGGCCGAGAAAGGTGTGAAGATATTCCGGGTGGATAACCCCCATACAAAGGCTTTTGGGTTCTGGGAATACTCCGTCGCAAAGGTAAAGGAAAAACATCCTGATGCTATTTTCCTCGCAGAGGCTTTTACAAGGCCGAAAATAATGCACAGGCTCGCAAAGCTGGGCTACACGCAGTCTTACACATACTTTACCTGGCGCAATACAAAAAAAGAAATAGAGGAATATGTAAATGAGATTACCTCATACCCTTCGCGCGAATTTTTCACGCCGAACTTCTGGCCCAATACGCCCGACATACTGCATGAGTACCTGCAAAAAGGGGGCAGGCCGGCGCACATAGTAAGGCTGGTTCTTGCGGCGACGCTTTCGTCCAACTACGGCATTTACGGCGGCGCTTACATCACCTGCGACAATGAGCCGTTTCCGGGCAAGGAAGAAAACAACAACAATGAAAAATATGAGTTAAAGGCATGGGATTTAAAAATACCCGGCTCTATTTACGAAGAGGTAAAAAAGATAAACTCAATCAGAAATGAAAACAAAGCGCTGCAGTCAACGTGGAACACAAGGTTTCTCGCAACGACCAGCGAAGACGTCATAGCGTACATTAAAACCGAAGAGGGCGGAAATGCGGTGATTACAGTCGTTAATTTAAACTGCGACAGCAGCCGCTCGGCCATCGTTTATTTGGACACGGAAGAGCACGGCCTGCCTCAGGCGTTCTATGTGGAGGACCTGCTTTGGGGCGGCGAGTACAAGTGGCGCAACGGAGGAAACTACGTGGAGTTAAAACCCTGGGAAAAGCCGGTGCACATATTCAGGGTGAAGCGCTGAAATAAACAGGGAGGTGTTGATTGGCTGACAGGAAAAAGAAAACAGTACCTCTTGACAACGACCCCTTGTGGTATAAGGACGCTGTTATATATGAGATACACGTAAAATCATTCTGCGATTCCGACGCCGACGGCATAGGCGACTTTCCCGGCCTAATTTCAAAACTTGACTACTTAAAAGACCTCGGGGTGACGGCCCTGTGGCTGCTGCCTTTTTACCCGTCGCCCCTGCGCGACGACGGCTATGACATAGCCGACTACTACGGCGTCCACCCGGCTTACGGGACACTTAAAGATTTCAAGGATTTTTTGAAAGAAGCGCACAGCCGCGGTATGAGGGTGATAACAGAGCTCGTCCTCAACCACACCTCCGATAAAAACGAGTGGTTTCAGAGGGCGCGCACTTCGCCCCCGGGTTCAAAACAGCGCGATTTTTATGTCTGGAGCGATACCCCCGATAAATACCCCGACGCCAGGATTATTTTCAAGGATTTTGAAACTTCCAACTGGGCGTGGGACCCTGTTGCAAAGGCATACTACTGGCACAGGTTTTATTCTCACCAGCCGGATCTGAATTTCGACAGCAAAGAGGTTCAAAAGGCTGTTTTTGAAGTTATTGATTTCTGGCTTGCGCTCGGAGTGGACGGCTTAAGGCTTGATGCCGTGCCCTATCTTTACCAGCGCGAGGGCACCAACTGTGAAAACCTGCCCGAGACGCACGAGTTCCTAAAAAAACTCAGGGCGCACGTGGACTCCAAATTCAAAAACAGGATGCTTCTTGCCGAGGCAAACCAGTGGTCGGAAGAGGCGGTAAAATATTTCGGCGACGGCGACGAGTGCAATATGGCCTTTAACTTCCCGGTAATGCCGCGGATGTTTATGTCAATACAGCTCGAAGACCGCTTTCCGCTTGCCGACATACTCGATGGCGCTGAGTCAATACCTGACAGCTCCCAGTGGGCGCTTTTTCTGAGAAATCACGACGAACTCACCCTTGAGATGGTAACTGACGAGGAGCGCGACCTGATGTACCGTTTTTACGCGAAAGACAACAGGGCCAGGATAAATCTCGGAATACGCCGCCGTCTTGCGCCGCTGCTGTGGAACAACCAGCGCAAGATAGAAGTAATGAATATGCTGCTTTTTTCAATGCCGGGAACCCCTGTCATATACTACGGGGACGAGATATGCATGGGCGACAATTTTTACCTCGGCGACCGCGACGGAGTGCGCACTCCGATGCAGTGGAGCTCGCGCAGGAACGCGGGGTTCTCCGAGGCAAACCCACAGAAACTTTTTCTCCCCGTAATCATAGACCCTGATTACAGTTATGAAACAGTGAACGTGGAAAACCAGGAAAAAAATCTTTCATCCATGCTGTGGTGGATGAAACGGGTAATTGCCATGAGAAAAAAGTTCAAGGCTTTCGGCAGGGGTTCCATGAAGCAGGTGGAATGCGCCAATTCCAAAGTCTTTGCTTTTGTGAGGGAGTTTGAAGAACAAAAAATACTCGTTGTGATAAATCTCTCGCGTTTTTCGCAGTCGGCGCTGCTCGGGCTTGAAAACTACACGGGGTTTGTCCCTGAAGAGGTTTTCAGCCATAACAGCTTCCCGAAAATAAGCGCGGACAAATACTCCTTTACGCTCGGGCCCTACGGGTATTTCTGGTTTGAGTTAAAGCCGGATCAGTCGGTTCTTGTTTCAGACGCCGGAGAGGAAACTGCGGTCATGGAAACAGAGGCCGGATTCAGGGGCGCTCTGAATGCCGCTGCTGAAGAGTGGCTGGTAAAAAACGCGCTAAAAAAATATATGATAAAAAGCCGCTGGTTCAGGGGCAAGTCAAGGGTTGTCAGGAGGCTGTCATTAATAGAAAATATACGCGTGCCGGAGGGGGAAGAAGAGGGGGCAATACTTTTTATTGAGGTTGTTTACGCTGAGGGGCAGCCTGAAAATTATATACTGCCGCTGTTTTTCGCGTGGGAATCCGAAGCGGAGCAGATAGTCTTTAATTTTCCGGCTGCGGTGATTGCAAAGGTGCATTCGCCGGGCAGGCACGGCATAATGTATGACGGCATATTCAGCAGGCACCTTCACACAAAACTGTTCAGCCTGATGAAAAACAGGGGCAGGCTAAAGGGCCGCTACGGCGAGGTCCTGGCGGAAGTTTCGCGCGATTTTGAGAGGGAGTACGCGCCTGATGAGGCGGTATTTCCATCCTATTCCGTCGGCGGCGACCAGACAAACACCTCTGTCCTTTACAACGGGAAATCAGTGCTTAAGTTCATACGCGCCCTGGAGCAGGGCATAAATACCGAGGTGGAAATTGCGAGGGCGCTTACAACAGAGGCGGATTACAACAGTTCGCCCCCTTATCAGGCGCATATTCTGTACAAAAAATACGGCGGTAATGAGGCCTATTCAGTTTCTGTCCTGCAGGGGTTCGTGAAAAACGAGGGGGACGGCTGGAAATACGCCCTTGAGCACGTGGGTAAATTTTATGAGCGGGTTATTTCCCGTAAAGAAGAGCTTGAAAAGAGCGCTGCAGAATCGGGTTCTTCGGGGCCTTCGTCGGTACCCGAGGAGGAATTCAGAAGCCTGACCGGGGAGTTTTTTGTGAATATGACCGAGACGCTCGCAAGGCGCACCGCGCAGATGCACAAAGCGCTGGCCTCTGTTGCAAACGACGCGGCATTCACCCCTGAAAAGATGTCCCTGCTTTACCAGAGGGGGATGTTTCAGTCGATGAAAAACGGGCTTAATGCCGCTTTCCGCGCGGTGGACAAGTCAATTCATCTGCTGAAACCGGAACAAAAAGAAGAGGTAAAGAAAATTTATGAGCTGCGTGACAGGGCCCTCTCAAAGATGAAGGCAGTGGCGGACAAAAAATTTGATGTTTCAAGAATAAGGATACACGGGGACTATCACCTCGGGCAGGTGCTTTTTACCGGAAACGATTTCATGATCATAGATTTTGAGGGCGAGCCTGCAAGGCCCATATCCGAGCGCAGGCTGAAACGCTCGCCTCTGCGTGACGTGGCGGGAATGATGCGTTCGTTTCATTATGTGGCTTACGCCTCTCTTTTGAGGCATCCCGCCATCAGGCCCGAGGATGCGGAAAAACTTTCCGAGTGGGCGGAGAAATGGTATGAATACACCGCGTCGGTTTTCAAAAAAACCTATCTGAAAGAGGCCGAAGGCGCGGTTTTTATCCCCGTGTCAGAGGCGGAAACTGATATAATGCTTGAAGCATACCTGGTGGACAAAGCCCTCTACGAGATACGTTACGAGGCCGATAACAGGCCCGACTGGCTGGTCATTCCGATAAAAGGTTTAAGGGCAATAATAGAAAAATAAAGGAGACTGAAAACAATGGCAGACAAGGTTATTTACGGAAAGTCCCTTTTCACGGAGCACGACGTATATCTTTTCAAGGAAGGCTCGCATTTCAGGGTGTATGAAAAGCTGGGCGCGCATCCCGGCGTTGTGGACGGAATACAGGGGACTCATTTTGCTGTATGGGCTCCGAACGCAAACAGCGTGTTTGTCATAGGGGATTTTAATCACTGGAACACGGCCGAACATGAACTTAAAATGAGATGGGATAATTCCGGCATCTGGGAAGGTTTCATACCGCTGGATCTTCGCGGCAAGATGTACAAGTTTAAGATTAATACCAATTACAAGGGCTACTCGGTTGAAAAATCCGACCCTTACGGTTTTTTTATGGAAAATGCGCCGAAGACAGGCTCCATAGTATGGGAGCTTGATTACAAATGGAACGACGCGGAGTGGATGAAAGAGAGGTGGAAGAAAAACGCCCTCAACGCGCCGATGTCTGTCTATGAAGTGCATCTCGGCTCGTGGAAGAAAAACGAAAAAGGGGATTCCTTGAGTTACCGCGAGCTCGCGGAAGACCTCGTGCCGTATGTAAAGAACATGGGTTTTACCCATGTGGAGATGATGCCGGTGATGGAGCACCCGTTTTACGGCTCCTGGGGCTATCAGACGGGCTGTTACTACGCGCCGACCTCGCGCTTCGGCACGCCGCAGGATTTCATGTATCTTGTTGATGCTTTTCATCAGGCGGGCATAGGCGTAATTCTTGACTGGGTGCCTTCACATTTTCCGACCGACGAGTTCGGGCTGAATTTTTTTGACGGCACGCATCTTTATGAACACGAGGACAAGAGAAAGGGCTTCCACCCTGACTGGAAATCAAGCATATTCAACTACGGCCGCAACGAGGTAAAAAATTTCCTGATAAGCAATGCGCTTTTCTGGCTTGAAAAATACCACGCAGACGGCCTGCGCGTGGATGCCGTGGCGTCAATGCTTTACCTTGACTACTCGCGCAAGCACGGCGAGTGGGAGCCGAATAAATTCGGCGGCAATGAAAATATAGAGGCGATTGAGTTTTTAAAGCGCTTTAACGAAACGGTTTACAAGGAATATCCCGACGTCCAGACAATAGCCGAGGAATCAACCGCCTGGCCCATGGTGTCAAAGCCTATTTACACAGGGGGGCTCGGGTTCGGGCTCAAGTGGAACATGGGCTGGATGAACGACACTCTCTCATACGCGGCGCTTGACCCTGTTTACAAAAAATACCACCACAACAAGCTGACTTTTTCCATAATGTACTGCTTTTCCGAAAACTTCATGCTGCCCATATCCCACGACGAGGTGGTGCACGGCAAGGGCTCGCTTGCCTCGAAAATGGCCGGTGACGAGTGGCAGAGGCTTGCCAATACGAGGCTGCTTTTTGGCTACATGTTCGGCCATCCGGGGAAGAAAATGCTTTTTATGGGGTGCGAGATAGGGCAGTGGAGCGAGTGGGATTTTAACGGCAGCATTGACTGGGCGGCAGGCTATCACTACACCCATGACGGAGTCAGGAAATTTCTCATGGACTTGAACAGGGTGTATAAAAGCGAGCCCGCGCTTCATAAAATTGATTTCAGTTTTGAGGGCTTCCAGTGGATAGACTGTTCTGACCATGAGAATTCAATAATAAGTTTTGTGAGAAAAAGCGGCACTCCCGGCGAAGAGATAGCCATTGTATGCAACTATACGCCTGTGCCGCGGGAAAACTACCGCATAGGGCTGCCTTCTGAAGGGTACTGGAAGGAAATATTAAATTCAGATTCTGTTTATTATGCCGGCAGCGGCTGGGGAAATGAAGGCGGAGTGCAGGCGTACAGCGAGCCGTCGCACGGCTTTCCGGCGTCGGCCTGGGTGAAAATCCCGCCGCTCGGGGTGGTTTACTTTAAGAAACAAGTTTAGTAAAAAAATTAAGAAGACAAAAGACAGAAAGTTTGTAAGACCGGAGGTAAATATTGATACCCGGAGCATGGCTCAAAAACAGCGTTTGTGAGTTTAACTTATGGGCGCCTCTAAAAAAAAGCGCGGAACTTTTAATACTACGCGGTGATTCCCGTGCGTCTTACTCCATGAAAAAACAGGGGGAGTATTTTACCATATCAATTGACGGCATAGCCGCCGGTGAGCGTTACATGTACAGCGCAGAGGGCGGCGAGCCCCGGCCTGACCCTGCCTCCCACAGCCAGCCTGACGGCGTACACGGCGCGTCTGCCGTTGTCTGCCACTCCTCGTTTAAATGGACCGACGCCGGGCGCAGGGGTATTAATATGAAAGACATGATAATTTACGAGATGCATACCGGGGTTTTTACCGAAGCGGGCACATTTGAATCCGCGGTATCAGAACTGCACAGGCTTAAAAGTATCGGAATTAATACAATAGAAATAATGCCCGTCGCGCAGTTTCCGGGAAAGAGAAACTGGGGTTATGACGGCGCTTACCTTTTTGCGCCTCAGGAGAGCTATGGCGGGGCTGAAGGGCTTAAGAAATTTGTCAACGCCTGCCATAAAGAAGGTTTCAGCGTAATACTTGACGTTGTTTACAACCACCTGGGGCCCGAGGGAAACTACAGCGGGGTATTCGGGCCTTATTACACCGACAGGTACCGCACTCCGTGGGGCAGCGCGATGAATTTTGACGGGCCCTACTCTGACGGGGTGAGGGATTTTGTTATTTCAAACGCGCTTTACTGGCTGGAGCATTATCACATTGACGGCCTGCGGCTCGACGCGGTTCACGCCATATTTGATTTCAGCGCGAAACACATACTCGCCGAGATAAAAGAAAGAGCTTCGGCGCTTTCAAAAAAAACAAAGAGGAAATACCTGATAATAGCGGAAAGCGATTTAAACGACCCGAAACTTGTCCGGGATGAAAAAACGGGAGGGTATGGGCTTGACGCCCAGTGGGCGGACGACCTGCATCACAGCCTGCACGCGTTTTTAACAGGGGAGAGGGACGGGTACTACGGGGATTTTGGCGGTATTGAAAACATTTATAAATCATTGATTACGCCTTTTGTAGCTGACGGCGGTTATTCTGCATACAGAAAAAGAAAGCATGGCGCTGCTGCGCGGGGGTCAAGCGGGGAAAAGTTTGTAGTTTTCTCACAAAACCACGACCAGACAGGAAACAGGTTTGCGGGTGAGAGGCTGATTGCAATCGCGGGCGAAGAAGCCGCAAAACTTGCGGCAGCTTTTGTCATCTTGTCGCCTTATGTGCCGATGCTTTTCATGGGGGAAGAATACGGAGAGCGCTCGCCGTTTTTGTACTTTGTTGACCACGGCGACCCCGGGCTTGTTGAAGCGGTGCGCGAGGGCCGCCGCCGCGAATTTGAGGGCTTCATGGGAGGCGCGAAACCGCCTGACCCGGCCTCGGAAAAGACTTTTTCAGGGTGCGTTTTAAGGCCTGAAAAGTACGGCGCGGGCATGGCGGATTATTACGCGAAACTGATTGACATAAGAAAAAAATATGCCGGATGCGGCGCGCGTTACAGGTTTTCAAGAAAATCAATGATAATTACAGCATTGATGAAAAAAGGGAAAAAAGAAGCGGTGTGTTTCTTTAATTTCGGGCGTGAACCCGGCGCTGCCGCGCTGCCTGCCGGAAGCTGGGCCTCCCTGCTGCCGGTAGCCGGAGAAAAAAATAAAAAAATTCTGCTGCCGCCTTTGGGCGCGGCAGTATACATAAAGGGGAAAAGATGAACAGATATGTCTGCATACACGGCCATTTTTACCAGCCTCCCAGGGAAAATCCCTGGCTTTCCGGGATTGAAAAACAGGATTCGGCATATCCTTTTCACGACTGGAACGAGAGGATAACAGCCGAATGCTATGCGCCGAACGCGGCGTCGCGCATACTTGATTCAGAGATGAAAATAACGGAAATAGTAAATAATTACTCCAAAATGAGTTTCAATTTCGGGCCCACTCTTCTGTCGTGGCTGGAAAAGCACAGGCCGGATGTTTATGAGGCGGTGCTTGAAGCTGACAGAGTGTCCATAAAGAATTTCGGAGGGCACGGTTCGGCGATTGCGCAGGTTTACAACCACATCATAATGCCTCTTGCGAACAGGCGCGACAGGGAAACACAGGTGAAGTGGGGCATAGCTGATTTCAGGAAAAGGTTTAAAAGGGAGCCTGAGGGAATGTGGCTTGCCGAGACCGCGGCTGATACGGAAACCCTGGAAATACTTGCCGATCATGGCATAAAATTTACCATTCTTGCCCCGAGGCAGGCAAAAGAAGTAAAACCCCCGGATTCGCAGGAATGGTTTGACGTAAGCAACGGCACTGTGGACCCGAGGCGCCCTTATGTATGCCGGCTTCCGTCGGGAAAAAGCATAACGCTTTTCTTTTACGACGGCCCCGTATCACAGGATTTGGGGTTTGGAGACCTTTTGAAAAGCGGGGATAATTTTGCGGCGCGGCTGATGTCGGTGTTTTCGGATAATAACTCCGAACCAGAACTCGTCCACATAGCAACTGACGGCGAAACATACGGCCATCACCAGAAACACGGCGACATGGCTCTGGCGTACTGCATTCATAAGATTGAAAAGGAAGAGGGAGTGACAATGACCGTGTACGGGCAGTACATGGAGATGTTTGTGCCGGCCTGGGAGGCGAGGATTCATGACAACTCTTCCTGGAGCTGCGTGCACGGTGTTGAAAGATGGAAAAGCGACTGCGGCTGCTGTTCCGGCATGAAGCCCGGCTGGCATCAGAAGTGGCGCGAACCGCTGAGAAACGCGCTTGACTGGCTGAGGGATTTTTCAGCTTCGGTTTTTGACTCAAAAGGCAGGGAAGTATTTAAAGACCCGTGGGAAGCAAGGGATGCTTATGTTGATGTCATACCGGGAGGGGATGAGGAACGGGAGGCTTTTTTAAACGGCTTTATGAAGGAAAACAGCGCAGGGCCTGAGAAGGTATATGCGCTGAAACTTCTTGAGATGCAAAGGCATGCCCTGCTGATGTACACGAGCTGCGGCTGGTTTTTTGACGAACTCTCGGGCATAGAAACAGTGCAGATAATACAGTACGCCGCGAGGGTGATGCAGTTAATCAGGGAATGCTCGGGGTCGGAAACAGAGGGGGAATTCCTGTCAAGGCTGTCTGCCGCCCCGTCAAACATAAAGGATTATGAAAACGGCGGCAGGATATACTCGCTGTTCGTAAAACCTGCGGTGGTTGACCTTCTGCGCGTGGGGGTTCATTTCGCGGTAACCACTGTTTTTGAAGAATACCCCGAGAAGGTAAAGCTCTACAGTTTTGAGATAGAGAACATGGAATGCGAAAGGGTAAACGCCGGAAAACTGAAATTTTCAGTGGGCATGGCGAAAATGCGCTCTGAAATTACCGCCGAAGAAAACACGATAAGCTATGCTGTCGCGCACTTAGGGGACCATAACCTGATAGCGGGCGTGAGGGACTTTGCAGGTGATGAAGCTTACGCAAGGATGAAACAGGAAATGAAGGCTGCCTTTGCGGCAGGCGAGATACAGGATGTCATCAGGCTTATTGACATGCATTTTGAGAGCCACTCTTATTCCCTGTGGCATCTGTTCAAGGACGAGCAGGAGCGGATATTAAACGAAATATTCGGGGCGATTTACAGGGACATAGAGGCGTATTACAGGCAGATTTATGAAAACAATTATTCGATCATGCAGGCCATGAAAGATAAAAGCCTCTATATACCAAAGGCTTTCTTGTCGGCGGTAGAATATGTGCTTAACGCTGATATTAAAAAACTGATAAAGGAAAAAGAGCCGAGAGCGGATGAGCTAAAAAGGGTTGTAACCGAGATAAAAAGATGGAATGTTGCCCTGGACATGGAGACGCTGACGTTTGCTATCGGCGATGAGCTGGGGGATATCATGGAGGAGTTTTATGTTGATGCTGAAAACACCGCTCATCTGGAAAGAATATGCGAAATAATCAGGAGCATAAGCGAACTTAATGTTGCGGCAAACCTCTGGAGGGCGCAAAACATGTATTTTAGAACGGGTGAAAAATACTATGAGAAAGCCCGTGAAAAAGCCTCTGCAGGAGATGTGCAGTCAGCGGAATGGGTAAGGCTTTTTGGTGAGGCGGGGGAGCATCTCGGGGTGAGATTCGCATGAATAATATCAGTTCCACATACCGCCTGCAGTTTAACAGCCGCTATACTTTTAATGACGCCCATAAAATAACTTCATACCTTTCGGATCTCGGGGTTTCCTGCATATACGCTTCGCCTGTTTTCAGCTGCAGAAAAGGCAGCCCGCACGGCTATGACGTGATAAACCCCTGCTTTATAAGCACCCAGGCAGGAGGGCGGGAAGGGCTTGAAAAACTCATTAAAGACGCGTCGCAAAAAGGGCTGTCATGGCTTCAGGACATAGTGCCCAATCACATGTCATTTTCCTGTGAGAACGAGTGGCTGATGGATGTGATGGAAAACGGCGAGGATTCAGAGTTTAAGGATTTTTTTGACATCCTCTGGGACCACCACGACCCTGCGATGAAAAAAAAGGTGCTTGCCCCTTTTCTCGGCGGGTTTTTCGGCGAAACACTGGAAAAGGGGGAGCTTAAAGTTCATTACGAGGAAGCGGGTTTTTTTATAACATATTATGAAAACAAATTCCCGTTGAAACCGGAGAGCGTGTCCGAAATAATGGAAGAGGGGATTGAAGGGCTTCTGGAAAAAATAGGGCGTGAATCAGAAGAGGCCGTGCAGATAGCGGGCGCTGTTAATGCCTTTAAAAGCGCTTCGGCTCTGACGGGCAGCCGAAGGCGCGAGCAGCTGAAGTTCGCAAAGTCGGCGCTGTGGAAAGAACATGCATTGAGAGCCGAGGTCAGGGATTTTATTGTTCAAAAATTGGGCGAGCTCAATTCGCCGGGAGAAGGGCCTGTATTCTATCAGCCGCTTGAAAAAATACTCACTTCACAGCATTACAGGCTTTGCTACTGGAAGGTGGGGGCCGAGCAGATAAACTACCGCAGATTTTTTAACATAAGCGAACTTATGAGCGTAAAGGTTGAAAATCAGGATGTTTTTGAGAAAACACATTCCCTCATAAAGGAAATGTGTGATTCGGGGCTGTGGAACGGTTTGAGGATTGACCATATTGACGGCCTTTATGACCCGGAGCAGTATTTAAACAGGCTGAAAGAAGCCTGCCCTGAAGCGGTAATTTACGTGGAAAAAATACTGGGCCCCGGCGAGCGGCTGCCCGCGACCTGGCCTGTTGAGGGCGCGACGGGGTATAAGTTTATGAATAAGGCAAACGGGCTTTTCTGCCGCAGGAAAAATGCCAAGTCCATGGAGGCGGTGTACCGCCACTTTACCGGGATGAGGCAGGAATTCTCCGAGATGGTTATTTCAAAAAAGAGGATGATAATAGGGCGCAGGATGGCGGGCGAGGTTGAAAACCTCGCAAGGCTGATGAAGACCATATCCGACAATGACAGGCACGGCTATGACATAACAGATTATGCCCTGAAACGCGCGCTTGTCGAAGTGCTGGCATTTTTCCCCGTGTACCGCTCGTACATAACAGAAAACTCCTATACGCCCAAAGACACCGCGTTTGTAAATGAGGCGGTTGAAAAGGCGCTCTCGCACAACCCTTCGCTCAAGTACGAAATAGACTACATAAAAAAATTCCTCATGCTTGACTTGAGCGGAGTCTACAGCGCCGAACAGCGGTCAATGGCCGTGGATATGATTAAGAGGTTCCAGCAGTTGACCGGGCCGCTGATGGCAAAAGGTTTTGAAGACACGGCGCTGTATATTTACAACAGGCTCATATCGCTCAATGAAGTGGGGGGCGACCCTGACAGGTTCGGGATAGACAGGGCGGAGTTTAACCGTTTCTGCAGGGAGCGGGCAAAAAAATGGCCGCGGGCGTTAAACGGCGGCACCACGCATGACACAAAACGCGGCGAAGACGCGAGGGCGAGGATAAACGTATTGTCCGAGATTCCCGACGAGTGGGGCGCAAAGCTCAAAGAGTGGGCGGCTTTAAGCTATAAAGGCAGAAACCCGCTGATAGACCGGAATGACGAATACTTCATTTACCAGTCAATGCTGGGCGGTGTGCCTGCAGAGGGTTTAAACTCGGAATTTAAAGAAAGGCTCAAAGCTTATGTGATTAAAGCCGTGCGTGAGGCAAAGGTGCACACGGCGTGGATAAAGCCTGATGAAAAGTATGAAACCGGAATACTCTCTTTTATTGACGGATTGTTTGTGAATGTCAGGTTTACGCAGTCTTTTCTTGAGTTCAGCCGGATGGTATCTTATTACGGAATGCTGAATTCGCTCTCCCAGTTAACTTTGAGGTTTGCCTGCCCCGGTGTGCCGGATATCTATCAGGGCGCGGAGCTTTGGGATTTGTCCTTTGTTGACCCTGACAACAGGAGGCCCGTTGATTACGGCGCGAGAATCAGGCTTCTTGAAAAAACACAAAAAGAAAAAGACCCTGCGGCGCTGTATGATTCATACCCGGAAGGCGGCGTGAAGATGTACGCGGCACACAAGCTCCTCAAAATGCGCGCTGACAGCGGGGAGCTTTTCACCGCCGGCGAGTACGCGGGACTGAAAACAGCCGGCTCTTTCAGAAACAACATACTGGCTTTTGGCAGGAAAATTAAGGGGGCGGCTGCGATTGTTGTTGTGCCCAGATTTTTTACTGATGTGTGCGGTGTTGATGAAAAGCCCTTTGGAGACAGGTGGAAAGATACCGTAGTAGAAACGGAGAAACGCTTTTACGGCGTGTATAAGGATGTTTTTACGGGGAAAGAAATGGAAATTAAAGGAAAAGTTCAGATTTCTGAGATACTTAAAAACTTCAGCGCGGCGGTATTGGTGAAAAAATGAAGATTGAACGGGCAGTGGATTTAAAGGCAGTTTCTGATTTTTTTCTCGCCTCTCCATGGAAATACCAGTACCACCTCGGCCACATGGCAACAGGCAGCCCGGAGGCGACGGAGTATGTATGCGCTTACGAAGGGGGGGATATTTCGGATGTCTGTGTTGTAATGAAAGGAAGATACCGGTACTGTTTTCTTTTTGCAAAAGACGAAAATACGGCAGGGGACTTGTTTGACGCGGCTTTTAAAGATTTTAAAGGGGAATTCGGCATACAGGCTGATGAGGCAGGGGTTTTGTTTCTTAAAAAAAGATTCCCGCAGGCCGGGTTTAAAGCCTACACCCAGTACAAACTGGAAACCAACATACTGCTGCCTCCCGCCATAAAGCACGAAGAATACATATACAGGATTAATGAAAGCGATTTTGAAGCGCTGGAAGAGTTTTTTAAGGGAAATCACCCGGACCACTGGTTTTTAAAACACATGCTGAAAACAGGGCACTATTACTGCGCAAGAAAAAACTCAAAAATACTTGCCGCCGCAGGCGTGCACTTTGCCTCCAAAGAATTCTCAACAGCGGCAATAGGAAACGTGGTGACAGCTGCGGATGAGCGGGGCAAAGGGTGGGGGAAGATAATCTCCGCCTATACCGCCATGAAACTGTGGGGTGAATTTGACCGGGTAGGTTTAAGGGCGGAAAAGACAAATGATGCGGCAAATAAGATATATTTAAAACTGGGCTTTCTGCCGGTGAATGAAGTGGGGATAGGGGGGATGACTAAGGGCGAGGAACAGGGATGAGGATGAGCAGGACGTTTTGTTATATTTTTGTTTTTTTAGGCGCAGGCTTAAAGCCTGCGGTATTTTGGCTTGAGGGCAAAACCGCGGCGAAAGGATTAATACCTTGATAAAAACAGAAAAAACCAAAGGCAAGGCGGCACTGATTATGGCCGGGATGTTATTTTTGATGCAGGGGTGTTCTTCGCTGCCTTATAGAAGCGCAAAACTGGACTACGACTGCATGCACATGATAAACTACGACGATAAGATGATGATTCCAAAATATAAAAACACCCCTTTCGACAGCAAAGCTTTTGTTTCTTTGTATAACGAGTATCCGGAAACTGCCGCCATGTATGAATCTTCGCGGGCATTTGAATTTTACGGCATCACGCTCATTGTGCTGGGGGCGGGTACTTTGGTTTACGGTTTATACTCCATATTCGGAAATTCCTTCACTTCGGAAAGCCTGACAATAGGTTTGGCGGCTATGGGTATTTCTATGCCGGTTACGGCCTTTGGAGCCGGATTTTTGGGCGCGTCCAGAAACAGCGATGTTGAGGCGCTTTACCTGCATAATGCCCTGTCAAAAAAAGAGGAATACAGAAAAAAACTGTCAATGCAGTGCCCCGATTACTATTATCCCGCAGCTGATGTGTTTGGAAACCTCAACATAAAAGGTTACTTTGAAGGCGTTATGTATCATATGGCGGATGAAAGGCTGCAGCATATGTCTTTTTTTAATCCTGTATTTCAGGATGCTTCCAAATATGCGTCTTTACCTGCAGGGCTTATGGTACTTACCATAGCCAGTACGCCTTTGTTATTAGTTGGGCCTATTATTGGTTCGTTTCTGATAACAAATGCACAAAGCGATCTTTACAGGCTGTATTTTGACACGATAAATTTATACAATTATAATTGTTTTTGCGCCGATTAAAAAGCATGTCGTACCGTAGGGGCGATGCGGTGCGTCGCCCGGTTTTTGTTGTTGTTGTTGTGAAAGACGCGGGTCACCCACCGGGTGACCCCTACGAAGACAAGGTATTAAACCG
>CAYGHG010000027.1:0-10693 GCA_964349515.1 uncultured Spirochaetia bacterium | reverse complement strand
GCGATGCGGTGCGTCGCCCGGTTTTTGTTGTTGTATTGAAAGACGCGGGTCACCCGGCGGATGACGCCTGCGGAGACTAATTGTAATGTATCATTACAAAAAAATCATTTCCCTTTGTATCATTAATAACCACGCTGAAAAAATCCTCGACTTCCAGCCTGTGTATTGCCTCGGGGCCCAGTTCCGGAAAGGCCGCTATTTCAGATTTTTTTACGTTTCTTGCGTAGTCTGCGCCCAAGCCTCCAAAGGCGGAAAAATAAACTGCCCGGTGTTTTATGATGGCGTCCTTGACTGCGACGGAGCGCTCGCCTTTTCCTATCATTCCTTTTATGCCGTGTTCGAGAAGAAGCGGGGTAAAGGAATCCATCCTTGACGAGGTGGTCGGGCCGCAGGAGCCTATGACCTGGCCCGGTTTCGCGGGAGTCGGGCCGCAGTAGTATATGACCTGGTTTTTAAGGTCAAGCGGGAGTTTCTGCCCTTTGTTTATCATGTCTGTTATTCTGGCGTGGGCGGCGTCGCGCATTGTGTAGATGGTGCCTGAGATCAATACCTCTTCGCCGGCCTCAAGCTCTTCTATTTCTTCCTGTATGATGGGTGCTGTGATGCGTTTCATTTTTGCCTTGGCTCCTATATTGTAATTGTCTTGTGGCGTGAACTGTGGCACTGGATATTTACCGCAACAGGCAGGCTCGCTATGTGGCACGGCCATGTTTCCACCTTTACCGCAAGCGCGGTGGTTCTGCCGCCGAACCCGAGCGGGCCTATGCCGAGGGCGTTTATCTCTTTTAACAGCCTGTTTTCAAGCTCAAGGGCATGCTTGTCTCTTTTGTTGAAATCACTGATGCCGCGCAGAAGCGCCTTTTTCGCGAGCAGCGGCGCAGTTTCAATATTGCCGCCTACACCGACTCCTATTATATAAGGAGGGCAGGCAGAGGCGCCGGCTTTTTTGACTGTTTCTACCGCAAAACTGACTATGCCGTCCGTGCCGTCGGCTGGGGTAAGCATTTTAACAGCTGATTTGTTTTCCGCACCCGCTCCTTTTGTCATAACCGTGAGTTTCAGGCCGCGCCCGTTTGAGAGTTCTATGTGCACTATTGACGGGGTGTTTGTGTTGGTGTTGGTGCGCGTAAGAGGGTCTGCGACTGATTTGCGCAGATGCGCCTTTCTGTAGCCGGCCTCCACGCCTTTATTAATAGCGGTGTACAGGCTGCCCTCTATGGTGATGTCGCGCCCGATCTCCGCAAAGACAACAGCTATGCCTGTATCCTGGCACAGGGGAAAGGTGCCTTTCTTTGCTATTTTATAGTTTTCTATGATTTTATAGAGGATGTTTTTGGCACGTTTGTCTTTTTCCTTTTCAGCCGCGTCTTTAAGCGCAGAGACAAGGTCATAGGGCAGGTAATAGTTTGCGTCTATTACCAGCTTTTCAACCGCCGCTGAAATCTTTTCACTGCTTATTTTTGCCATGGGACTCCTGTCTTGTTTTTACTAAGTTGTTTCTGTTTGTCTCAAAGGTCTCAAGAGTCTCAAAGGTCTCAAGAGAAGGTACTTAAAAAAAAATTCCGCTGAGTCCGTACTCGTACTAAAACCGTTCTTTAATCTTCTCAATCTGTTCTTTTATCGCCTTTGCCGATGATGCCAGCTGGGCTTTTTCGTCTGCTGACATTTCTATGTCAACTGTTGAGTCAAAGCCTTTTGAGGTCAGTTTTACCGGGAGCCCGATATAAAGCCCCTCAAGCCCGTATTCGCCCTGCGCATACACCGAGCAGGGAAGCACTGCGCCTTCATTATTAATAATGGCTTCAACCATTCTGACTGCAGAGGCAGCCGGAGCGTAGTAGGCGCTTCCTGTTTTGAGGAGCCCCACTATCTCTGCGCCGCCGTTTTTGGTTTTGTCTTCGAGTTCTTTTAACTCTTCCGCGCTGACAAGCGAGGTGAGGAGTTTTCCGTCCACTTTTGCGGTTGAGGAAACAGGCACCATGGTGTCGCCGTGTGAGCCCAGTGTTATCGCGTCTATTTTTATGCTGCGGGTGTCAAGTTTATTTTGTATGTAGTGATAAAACCTGTAGGTATCCAGCACTCCCGCCATGCCGAGGACTTTTTCGCGCGGCAGTCCGAGGGTTTTATATGCCGCATAAGCCATGACGTCGAGCGGGTTTGATACCACTATTACAAAGGGCGGTTTACCGCCTTTTATCTTTTTACAGACATCAGTCACTATCTCAAAGTTTTTAAAGAGCAGGTCATCGCGGCTCATGCCGGGCTTTCTCGCGAGGCCGGCTGTGATTATCACAAAATCGCATTCTTTTATCCTTTCATAGTCATCGCCGCCGTCAACCGACGCTGATGAGTTGAAAAGAAACTTTGACTGGTTCAAATCCATTGCCTTGCCCTTTGCCATGTCTGCCATTATGTCGAGCAGGTAAATGTCACCTAAGTCTTTCATGAGCGCGATATGCGCGGCTGTGGCACCTACGTTTCCGGCGCCGATAATCCCGATTTTCATAAACTCCACCTCAGTTATTGTTTTAAAAACAGCTTGGTTTCAGGTTTCAAGTAAACCCAAAACCCGGAACCCTTTTTACATATTCTCTATCAGCTTGGACCCGAACTCCGAGCATTTGATTTCCACTGCGCCATCCATCTGGCGGGCGAGGTCGTATGTGACTGTTTTGTTGCCTATGGTTTTTTCCATAGCTTTGATTATCATGTCAGCGGCCTCAACCCAGCCCATGTGCTCTAACATCATCACGCCGGACAGTATGACTGACGACGGGTTGATTTTGTCAAGCCCTGCGTATTTGGGCGCTGTTCCGTGGGTGGCTTCAAACACCGCGTACTTGCCTATATTTGCGCCGGGCGCGAGCCCTAAGCCTCCTACCTGCGCTGCTGCCGCGTCAGAGAGGTAGTCGCCGTTTAAGTTAGGTGTGATTACCACTTCGTACTCATCGGGGCGGAGCAGTATCTGCTGGAACATGGCGTCGGCTATCCTGTCTTTTATTATGACTCTGCCGTCTGCAGAGGCGCCCGCCCAGATCTCGGATTCTTTTACAATCTTATCGCGGAAGTTTTCCTCCGCCTCTTTGTAGCACCACTTCGCAAACGCGCCCTCGGTATATTTCATTATGTTGCCCTTGTGTACTATCGTGACGCTTTTTTTGCCGTGTTTTATGGCGTGCTCCACGGCCATCCTCATCAGCCTGCGCGTTCCAAACTCGCTCATGGGCTTTATGCCTATGCCGCTCTCGCTTATTATTGACTTGTTGTAATTGTCGTTTATGTAAGCGATGATTTTTTTCGCTTCAGCCGAACCCGCCTCCCACTCAATGCCGGCGTAAACGTCCTCGGTATTTTCCCTGAATATGATGATGTTCAGTTTCTCCGGCTGTTTGACGGGCGAAGGCACGCCTGTGAAATACCTGACAGGCCTCACGCAGGCAAAGAGGTCCAGTTTCTGCCTGAGCGTTACGTTGATTGAGCGTATGCCGCCGCCGACGGGCGTGGTGAGCGGGCCCTTGATAGCGACAAAGTATTCTCTTACAGCCTCGACTGTTTCGTCGGGCAGGTAAGAGCCTGTTGCGTTTTTCGCTTTTTCGCCCGCGAGAATTTCCTTCCACTCTATCTTTTTTTCGCCGTTGTATGCTTTTGCGACAGCGGCGTCTATCACGCGCACAGAGGCCGCCCAGATGTCAGGGCCCGTGCCGTCGCCTTCTATGAAGCACACTATCGGGTTATTCGGGACGTTTATCCCGCCGTTCTCGTTTGCCGTGATTTTTTCAGCCATTTTTCAACCTCGTATGTTTTTTTCGTATTTCACGTGTATCTCAGGCAGATGCTCTTTTGTAAAGGTTATCATCTCCTCATCTGAGATGCCTATTATCCTTGTGGTTTCATACTCTTTGTCCACGAGCGATTTTATTGTTTTTACAGCTTCTGTATCTTTTGTGACTTTGTCTTCCGGTTTTACCCTGTAGTAGTTGTTTACCCAGTAGGCTATGCCGGCAGTCCCCGACTTGTCCGTAATACCCACCATAGGGGGCCTGTTCAGGATTTTTTCCGTGTCAAATATGTTGTATATCTCCTCTGATTTTGAAATACCGTCAGCGTGGATACCTGCTTTTGTGAGGTTAAAGTTCTTTCCGACAAAGGGCCTGTTGAGGGGCACTTCAATGCCCATGACGTCGCGCATGTAGCCGGCTATTTCCGTAATGACCGTTGTGTCCAGTTTTTCAATACCCGCCCTGCCGCGCATGGATATGTATTCAATAATCAGCGCTTCTATCGGAGTGTTGCCGGTACGTTCGCCTATGCCGAGCCAAGCGCCGTTTGCCGATGAGCAGCCGTAGAGCCAGGCGTGTGAGGCGTTGGTGAGGCCGCGGTAAAAGTCATTGTGGCCGTGCCACTCCAGCCACTCTGAAGGCACTTCGGCGTGCTTGTTTAATCCGTAAATAATGCCGTGGACGTTTCTGGGCAGCGCGGCGCCGGCTATCGCTATGCCGTAGCCCATGGTGTCGCATGCGCGGATTTTTACCGGCATGTTGTATTCTTTTGAGAGTTTCATCAGCTCGCGGGCAAAAGGTATTACAAAACCGTATATGTCGGCGCGGGTGATGTCCTCAAAATGGCAGCGGGGGATAATACCGTTGTCAAGCGAGGCACGGACTATTTTCAGGTAATTCTCCATTGCCTGTTTTCTCGTCCATTTCAGCTTCAGGAATATGTGATAGTCGGATACCGAGGTCAGTATGCCGGTTTCTTTGAGGCCCATTTCTTTTACAAGCTTAAAATCCGATTCTACGGCGCGTATCCAGCCGGTGATTATGGGGTAGTCATAGCCGCGCGCGAGGCATTTTTCCACGGCTTCCCGGTCGCGTTTGGTGTAGAGGAAAAACTCGGTCTGGCGTATCAGCCCCGAGCCGCCGTCCAGTTTGTGCATCAGGTCGTACAGGTGCACGATATCCTCCACCCTGAAAGGAGGCAGGGACTGCTGGCCGTCGCGGAAAGTGGTGTCAGTTATGAATGCCTTGTCAGCTACATTCATGGGAACCAGCCGCTGGTTGAATATTATGCGCGGAACCTCGTCATAGGGGAACATATCCCTGTAGAGTTCGGGTTCTTTTACGTCCTGCAGTTCATAGTGGTAAAACTCTTCTTCAAACAGGTTTGTCTTTTTGTTGAATGTAAGCATCGCACGTTCTCCGTGTAGGGGGTCATTCCCCGTTTATAGTGCATGTCGGGCAATATAATAACATATATGAAGACAAGTGTAAAAGACAAAAGACAGAAGGCAAAAAGAAGGTAAAAGAAGGCAAAAGACAGAAGACAGAAGACAAAAAGACAGAAGTTAAGGCAGGTACATGATAAGCCCCGGTTTCATATGTTCCAACTTCTGTCTTTTGTCTTCTTAACTTGTCTTCACACTCGTCTTTACTCCCCAACTTCTGTCTTCTGTCTTTTGTCTTCTTAACTTGTCTTTATACCCTCCCTTCTATTCTTTTGCCACAAAACCCTGTTTGTGTTAAATTATCAGCATGAAAACAACAGCGGCAGTTATCAGAATTTTAGCGGCGGTTCTGTTTTTCTTATCCGTTTTTTCCTGTTCCTCAAAGGCTCCGGATAAAGAGGGGGCGGAACATCTGGAAAAGACCCTTGCAGCAT
The DNA here is from genome assembly GCA_964349515.1 of uncultured Spirochaetia bacterium. GTDB lineage: Bacteria > Oederibacteriota > PGYV01 > PGYV01 > CAYGHG01 > CAYGHG01. The sequence continues at coordinate 5,035 of CAYGHG010000027.1, read as the reverse complement.
GGTTTAAGAACGCGGAAAAGGCGGCTAAAAAAGGGGACATACGGGAGTGCGATTTCTGGGTGGCCCGCTACCTCGGAGTTACGGAATCTTACGGCGGCATGACTCAGCGCAACTACTTTGATTTCGTGCCTGTATTTCAGGAGCGCCGCGACCTGCAAAAACCGTCCGCGTTAATCTCCGGAGGCTATGACAAAGAGTTTGTGCTTTTCTTTTTCGGCGCATCAAGGCTTTTGTGGAACGTGCCGGAAGAGAACATATACCCCGACAAATATGTGGCCCTGCGCTCAAACACAGACGAGGCTTATGCCGCGCAGTTTGTGGCATATCCGGAACTGCGTACCTGGACCTCGGTGATAGAGGGAAAGCAGAAAATAATAGCCTCGCCTATGGGCTCAGCCGTGAAAAAACCTTATATACGCGCGGGAAAGGTGTCGCCGGAAAAAAAGGTAAAGTACTTTGAGCCTTACTATCTGGAGCTTGACCCGCATCAGGCGGTGCAGTATGTGTGGAACATAGAGTTTCACGACATCACTTTTGACGGCGTGCCGGAGATATGGGTTCGCTACAACCTTGCCTCGCTTACGGGTTTTACGCAGGTTTTATCCGTATTCAAGATAGAAGATGACATCAGGATAAGGCCCTACAGAAAATACACGGGGCATCCCGAGGGCCTCGCGATGAGGCTTGAAAAAGGGGATATAATAACCGGAAGGGGTTTTTCAAAATCAGGCAAACCCCACTTGGAGTTTGAATCATTCAGGATAGAGACGTGGAAATTTGAGGGCGAGGATTACATAAAGCAGGATAAGGCAAAAGAGATGAAACACATACTGCTGTCGGACGAGTGGAAAAAATATTATTTTTAGGGGTGTTCATCCGCGGGTGCCGGCGGATTTTTTAGAAAAAGGGTTATAATTAAAAAAAACATATCAGGAGTCAAAATGAAAACTAAGAGCGGTTTAGAGGGGATTATAAATGACATCGAAGGATGGCTCACCCTGAAAGAAGCTGTTTTTTTATACACAACGGCGAAAAATACCGGCGGAATAATTATTGAAATCGGTTCATATCAGGGCAAGTCAACGGTGTGTATCGCAAAAGGCCTGCTGGAAGGAAAAGGCGGAAGGGTATACGCCATAGACCCGCATCTTGGAAGCGCCGAACATAAAGTTGAAGGAAAGGACATCTGGACATTTGACAAATTCAAAAAAAATATCATCTCAAAAAACGTTGAAAAGGCAGTTGAGCCGGTGGTTAAAAGCTCCGGCGACGCGGTAAAGGGCTGGGATAAACCCGTTGACTTCCTTTTTATAGACGGGGCGCACGATTATGAAAATGTCAAAAAGGATTTTGAACTGTGGTCCCCTTTTCTCAAAAAAGGGGGAATCATAGCTTTTCACGATGCAAATGCCTATGCCTATCTGCAGGGGGCGGACGGGCCGTTACCCGTGGTAAAAAAATACATATTAAAAAACCCTGAATATAAGAACGTGTCCCTGGCTTCTTCCATCATCAGCGCGGAAAAAACAGGCAGATCATCAGTGGCGGCGGCGCTGCAGAAAAAAGTTTTTTCTTTATTCCTGGATATAAAATTTATCATCGCCTTCATAAGGTTAAAACTGTTAAAGAAGATTTAGATTCCTGTAAAAACCGGTGAAGGCTTGAGCCCGTTCTGCCGTATGGAGAAGAATGGGGTAATAACAAAACAACCGTAGAAGGCAGGTTTCAAACCTGCCTCGTTCTTGTTTTTGTCTCTTTGTACCTGCACATTCAAATTGACACCCCCGCATGCAGGGATTAAACTGTATTTACGCACTTACCGCAAAGATTTGGAGGGACTATTGAAAGGGGAAAACGAAATACCGAAAATCAAAAAAACCTTCTTATTATACGCTTTTTAGTAGGGGCTTTTGCGGTGTGTCGCCCGGTTCTTGTTGTTGCAATGAAAGACGCGGGTGAAGAAAATTAAAAGATTGTGTCAGGCCCTGCCCTGACACCTGACAAAATCTTAAATTATTAATTGACGGATTTTAATTATGGTAGATAGCAAGAAAGCATTAAAAACATAGAGGGGGAACAATTCATGGGAAGGCCGATGCGTATTTTTATGCCCGGACTTGCTTATTATGTCGTGGCCCGGGTGACCCCTACGAATAAGGCATGCCGATAAAAAACTTGACTATGTAACTATATATGTTACAATTGTAACACAAGTAGTTACATAGGAGGCCTTATGCAGTTTAATGAGCCTGTTTTCAGGGCGCTGTCGACCGGAATAAAGGCAAAGGTTGCCGCATATTTTCTCTCTGCACCGCCAAAGATGAGCGAGAGGGAGACAGCCAGGGTGCTTGGCATGTCACACATGAGCGTAAACAGGGCGGTAAACGAACTTTATGCACTGAATTTTTTAAAGGCGGCAAGGGCCGGCAGGGTAAACCTGTGGGAACTGAACAAGGGAAGTTATTCCCACAAGGTCATAGCGCAGCTGTTAAGCACCGCGCCTGACGCGCTGCTGCCGCGTAATGCCCTGATAAAAACGCTGGAGGCAGGGCTTAAAAAAAGCGGCGCTGTGTCGGCATACATGTTCGGCTCAGTCGCAAAAGGCAGTGAAGAAGCCGGAAGCGACATAGATATACTCATAATAGCAGGCGTGGAAAATGACAGGATACGGCTTGAAAAACACCTTTCTGCGCTGGAAGAAGAGTGCGTCAGGCTTTACGGAAACACGCTTTCAGCCATTGTGATGACAAAAAAGGAGCTTGAAAATCAGCGGAATAAATCTGCTGTAAAAGAGGCGCTTAAGGGGATTAAAATATTATAGAGGGGTAAGGAAATGGCGGGTAAGATTAAGACTGTGTCTGTGGAAAGAAGTTTATACCGGTCTTTTATGGAGAAATCAGAGCAGTTTATCCGTTCTGCAAGGGAAATGCACGGGGCAGGCAGGTTCAATGTTTCCGCGTCAAATTCTGTTCACGCCTGCATCTCAGCCGCAGACGCGCTCTGCGTGTGGTATCTGGGCAAAAGGTCTGCGGGCGAGAAACACGCTGACGCAGTAAACCTGGTAAAATCAGCAAAGAATTCGGAAGAATTCACATCTAATGCCGCAAAGTTCAGCAGGGTTTTATCCGTTAAAAGCCTGGCGGAATACGACGTGAGAATGGCAGGTAAAAAAGATTCCGAGTCTGCGCTAATTAACGCGGAAAAGTTCGTCGAATTTGTAAGGCGCAGCCTGCCGCCTGCCTGACCACTTGTTTCTGAAAGGGCTCTGACCGCCCCCGTAAAGGGGGACGGCTACGAAGACGCGGGTGTTGGTATGTATTTGTAGGCGGGCTCTTTCAAGGGCCCGCGTTTTTTGTTTTGTTGTTGTAACGGATTAAACCGCCCCCGTAAAGGGGGACGGCTGTGAAAACGCGGGTGCTTAAAACGCATTTGTAGGCGGGCTCTTTCAAGGGCCCGCGTTTTTTCTGCCCCGTGTTTTTTCACGTTCTGTATATTCAAATTGACAACCCCGCCCGGGGGGATTAAACTGTCTCTAAGCACTTACCGCAGAGATCCGGAGGGACTTATGACAGGGGAAAACGAAATACCGAAAATCAAAAAATCCTTAATGAGCTTTAGTCTATTGTAGGCGCAGGCTTCAGCCTGCGGCAGTCCGGCTGTGACAGAAACAGAGAAGTGGAAGTTTTAGGATGTTAATTTTTAGTTTGTTTGCAGGCGGTTTGGTGGTATGCTTATGAATATAAAAGCGGAGGGAATAAAAATGGGAAACAGGATGGCATGTGCGGTTTTAACGGTGATTTTGCTTTTTTCAGGGTGTACTCTTTTTAATCCTCCTACTCCGGAAGAGGGGATTCAACCCATAAGCACTTTTTATTTTGACGGCTGGGAAACATTTGGCAAAGACATAAAACAGACTCCTGACGGCGGTTTTATCGTTGTTGGATTTATTGAGAGCTACCCTAACCGGAATACTCTGCTTATGAAGCTTGACGCATTTGGAAGTATTACATGGCAAAAACAATATGAACTTACTTATAATACCTTGGCTGTAGAGTGCCGTCCTGAAGGCGGTTATGTTTTGGCCGGGCTTGATTACAGTGACAACATGTATTTTATTATGAAAGTTGATGCGGACGGTAATTCACAGGAGATAAAGAAAATCGGCAATCAAATCAGAGAATTTAAAGGGATAATCAGAATATCAGACGGTTATATTATTTACGGTTCCGGCGGTAACAAAGGCGCTATGGCAAAGTTTGATTCAGACGGAAATTCCCTGTGGGCAATAAACCTTTCAGATTTTTATAATTCGCGCCTTCATGAAACCAGGATTATGACGGACGGTAGTTATCTGGCGTCCGGTACGGTATATTCATTGTCCAGTTATCCGGATTATTTGTTTTTATCAAAAGTTACGGCTGAGGGCGTTATATTATGGACAAGGTATTATAATGTTTTAGACACAGATACCGATTGCCATGACGCCGCAGAAATAGGTTCCGGCAGCGGATACATTGCAGCGGTGGATTTATTATCTATGGAGATGGATCACAGCAGGTTTGCCGTATTAAAATTCAACAGCAACGGCGATTTTGAACGCGAATTAAGGATGGGTGGCGGGTATCCCTTCAGTGCGGCAACTCAGATAATGCCGTCAGCCGGTAATTTCATAGTCGGAGGAGGCATGGCGCCCATGGGTGAGGATATACAGTACGCGTATGTGACAAAAATCAACAGTAATCTTGAAACGCTTTGGTCGGTAAAAATGAAGGGCGACAGCCCGAGGCACTCGGGAGAAACGAGGGGGAATTATATCATCAAAATGTGCGCGACATCTGACGGCGGGGTTGCATTCACAGGCTACTGTGCAGAAGTGTCAGACAGCAACCGTGAAATTTTTGTGGCAAGGCTGAGGGCTAACGGGCTTAGGATGTGGTGACACAAGAAATTTTAAAGATGTTTTAATTGATTGAAAAATGAGAAAATGTTATAGTATAAAAAACAAGCGGGGGAATTGTGTACAAAATATACTGCG
>CAYGHG010000026.1:23911-28168 GCA_964349515.1 uncultured Spirochaetia bacterium | reverse complement strand
CCTTTGAAAAAGGGGGTGAAAAAGGCAAATCCCCCCTGCCCCCCTTTCTACCCCTCAAGGGGGTACTATAAAGAGTGGAAAAGGGGGTTAGGACAATAAGCAAATACCTGCAACCTTTCTCCTGTTTTGGCGTATTATGTTTAACATGGACAACAAACGTGACGAAGAGCTTGTAAAACAGGCTTTGACAGATAAGAGCGCTTTTAACACATTATTCCGGGAATATCATGACCGGATTTACCGTTTTTGCTGTTATAGGACCGGCAGTGCAGAGGCTTCTCGTGACATAACTGCCGAGGCCTTTTACCGCGCTTACAAGAATTTATGGCAGTTTAAATTTGGGTTTTCGAAATTCTCTTCGTGGTTGTACAAAATCGCCTCCAATGAATGCTCAAACTATTACAGAAAAAATGACAATAAAGCCCTCTCTCTCGATGAGGCTCTTGAGGCTCGCGGGGAAGCCGGGTTAAAGGGAAACAGGGCTCTCTCGCTTGAGCTTGAGGCGCATCAGCGGGAGCTCGATAAAAACGATGAGTTTGGAGCTGTTAAAAGCGCGCTTGACAAACTGCCGGCCTTATACAGAGACGCCGTCATACTTCGCTATCTTGAAGAGCTTTCAATAGAAGAAACCGCAAGCCTGCTGGGGAAAAAAACCGGAACGGTGAAGTCACTGGTTTTCCGCGGTCTTGCCATGATAAAGGAAGATGTAAAAGAGTAACGCAACCTTATGGCGCACTGCCGTGTATTAAGGGTGAATGAAAAAAGAGGAGAACTGCAATGGATGACAAAAATTTAAAAAAGGCGGCAATAAAGAGAGGGCTTGGCGAAAAAAACAAAGCCGCCATGGAGCGGGCTTTTGATGCGCTGTATGAAAAAAGCTCCGGCCGCCTGCCTGCGCTTAAACCCGCATATGCAGCGATCATGGTGCTGGCGCTCTCCGCGGGGGTCATGGCCGCTTTTTTCTTAAAGATTGAAACCGGCGACTCGCCCGGGCTTTCAAACAACTTAGGCGGGGTGTGGTGCACATACAGCGATACAGGTGACGGCGGGCACTCTCAGGTCTGGCCTCCTGCTTCTACAAAGCAGGAAAACAACTTCACAAAAAGCAGCCCCGGCTACGGAGACAAGGGTTACGCAGTCAGGATTACCGGCACTACAGGCGCAAAGCTGGGGTGGGATTACATAGGCGTGCTTACATTCCTAAGCCCGCAGGCTTCATGTCCGTCGTGCGAGGGAGTTGATATAAGCGCATATAAGGGCATGCGTTTTATGATAAAGGGAACTGCCGTAAACGGCAGATTGTACTTTGTCCTGCCTTATGAATCGCGCGAATACGACAGAGGCCGCAACACCTGCCAGACTCTCACCAGATACGCAGATTATGAAACTGACATTACAGCCAGGATAAAGGAGAACTGGTCAAAGGTGGAAATTGATTTCAGGCGGGATTTAAAACAGCCGTCTTGGTCGGGGAGCGGGGATATTGTAGATATTGAAAAAGTGCTGAAAGACGCAAGGCTTATAAAGTGGCATTATAAAGGCAGTTCCGCGGCTGCCGATATATGGATAGATGAAATGGAATTTTACTAAATTAAAAGGAGGTGTTTTATGAAAAGACTTTTGGCTGTAGTGCTGGCGGTTTTGTTCGGCCAGGCTTTGTTTGCAGGCGGTTTTATAGTGGATAACTGCGAGGACGGCGACATTAACACTTTAGGCGGCGGATGGTGGTACACCTATGACGACAACGCACAGGGAGGAAACTCAAAGGTTGAGCCCGCTCCGGGGAAATTTGCAATGGCAAAAGAGGGAAATTCATTTGCCGCGTACATGAAAGGCAAGGCGGGGAACAAGCTTGGATGGGATTTTATAGGCATAGGATGCACCCTCACAAAAGAATCATCCTGCCCTGAAATGAAACCTGTGGATGTCTCAAAATACACAACGCTTGAATTCAGGATTAAGGGCACAGTCGCCGGAGGCAGGCTGACGGTGGTTCTGCCTTATGTAGAGGAAAAGTGCGGGGAAAACTACGCGGCAATCTCAAAGACAGGCTGGGCTGATTATGAGGCTGCGATCACGGGAAAGGTAAAATCAGAGTGGACGGTTGTTAAGCTTAATCTCAGAAAAGATTTCAAACAGCCTGACTGGGCCAAGAACGAGAATAAAGCCCCGATTGAGTCGGTTCTTAAAAATCTCAAAGGCATGTCGTTTCATTACACAAGCCGGGACGGGGAAGAAATAGACATAATGATAGATGACATAGAATTTAAGTAAGAGAGCAATAAAAATAAAGCGGGCGAAAAGCCCGCTTTATTTTTTTATATTTCCTCTCCCTTTGGGAGAGGCTCAAGGTGAGGGGAATTTGATTTGATTTTTACCTGTTCTCGTAGTAAAATTATCACAAGGTAAGTGATAATTAATGGGGAGGTTTTTCATGAAACTTATACCGGCTGTTCTGGGGATTGTTTTATTTTTGCACTCTTTCGCGTTTGCTAATATTGTAGAAGATGCTGTGGAGTACAAACACAAAGATACGGTTCTGGAAGGATTTATCGTGTACGACAATTCCATCAAAAAACCCATGCCCGTGGTGGTGATTGTCCATCAGTGGAAGGGGCTCTCTGAGAATGAAAAAATGCGCGCGCGCATGTTCGCAAAGCTCGGGTATGTGGCCTTTGCGGCTGATATCTACGGCAAAGGCGTGCGGCCTGTTGACAGAAAAGAGGCCGGGGAAACGGCCGGGATATACCGCGCAGACAGAAAACTGCTGGTGGAGAGGGTGCGGGCTGCGCTTGAAAAAGCCCGCAGTTATCCTATGAGTGACAAAATGAAAACTGCGGCCGTGGGCTACTGCTTCGGAGGCACTGCAGTGCTGGAACTCGCACGCGCCGGTAACGACGCGCTCGGCGTAATAAGCTTTCACGGCAATCTGGATACCCCAAACCCTGCGGTCAAAAAGATAAAAGCAAAAATACAGGTGCATAACGGAGCACTCGACAAGGCAGTGCCGCATAACGTGATTATGGATTTTGAAAAAGAGATGAACGCCGCTCACGCAGACTGGCACCTCGTAAACTACAGCGGAGCCGTTCATTCGTTCACGCAGAAAGAATCGGGAAACGATATCACCACCAACAGCGCGTATAACGCGGCTGCTGACAGGCGTTCGTGGGGGTATGCTGTGAAGTTTTTGGAAGAGATTTTTGCTTTGTAGTACGTTTGGACTCAATGGACTCAACGGCTTCAGTTTTAAGTACTTTCCATTGAGACCTTTGAGACTCCTGGGACCCTTGAGACTTGGGACCTGAGACCAAAAGTACTTAAAAAACGTTTGACAAAACAACGTATATACATATAATTCTACACAAGATGAGGGGTTTTTACGGGCATGTTTAGGCTCGGCCGGGCGGGGCATTAAACCCGCCCGGTTTTTATTTTACGTAAAGATATGTTTGAAAGTGGTTACTGTTTTTTATATAATCAAACCATGAAAAAAATATTATTATTCACATCATTGTTTTTCATTTGCACGGCCGTGGTGTACCCCAATCCTTTCAAAGAGGGCAATAAACTCTATCTCGGGGGGCAATATGATAAGGCGCTTGAAAAATACGGGGAGTTTCTGAAAGAGAATCCTGACAGGTATGAGGCGTATTACAACGCCGGCAATGCTCTTTTTCGGTCTGAAAAATATGAAGAGGCGCTCGGCGCTTTTCAAAAGGCGCTGGAGCTAAAACCGGACGATGAAGACATAAGCCATAATATAGAAGTGACAAAGGAAAAGATGAAGGAAGAGAAGAAGACAGATGAAGGTCAAAAAGAGCAGAGTAAGGCAGATGAAGGTCAGGAAGAGCAGAGTAAGACAGGTGAAGGACAGAAAGGGCAGAGTAAGTCAGGTGAAGGGCAGAAAGGGCAGAGTAAGTCAGATAACGGACAGGGGATGAGCGAGGAGGAACAGCAGGCTGCTGCCCGGGCAGAGGCTGAAAAACGCAAGGAAGAGGCAAAAAAATCACTCGGAATGTCTGACGATGAGATGCAGGCGATGCTCAACCGCATGCAAAAACAGGAAGAGCAGACAAGGCAGTACATGAAACAGCAGCAGCAAAGAATGAAAAACAACGACGATATTTTTAATATGGACCCGTGGGAAAGAATGGAATACATGAGAAGAATGATGGAAGACCCGTCAGGAGCGCAGAAGAAAGGCGGAGGCAACGAGAAAAACTGGTAGTGACTGCATGCTGAGGTATTTTCGAA
>CAYGHG010000026.1:12633-23811 GCA_964349515.1 uncultured Spirochaetia bacterium | reverse complement strand
GCATAGCAGGAACTATCCCCGAGCGATCATTAATAGAATCATCGCGAGCGGGATCTGCTGACTGCATGCTGAGGCACTGAATACGCGTTGAGGTAATATCGAAACGCAGTATGAAGGGCACACGAAGTGTGTATTTTCGAAGCATAGCAGGAACTATCCCCGAGCGATCATTAATAGAATCATCGCGAGCGGGATCGATTAGGACGTGCGTTTTTTCCTATGTAGAGACACACCTCCGTGTGTGTCTCGTTTTATCGCAGTAATTCAAAATACAAAAACAAAACAAATACGAGACGGGCGCTTAAGGCCCGCCTCTACGATTAAAAAATAAAAACATAAAACAACGTAGCATTGAAAACGAAAAATGCATTATAATGTACAGGCGGGTCTCCCTGCGCTTTGCTGCGGGGATTTTGTATAACCCGCCTGTTTTGTTGTTTTTAAGGCACCCTCACCCTACCCTCTCCCGCAAGCGGGCGAGGGGGAAAATGGAATCTATGAAAAAAATTTTTACAAAGGAAATAGCAGAACTCATAGACGGATACGAAGAACGGCGCGAGCAGGTGGATATGGCTGACTCTGTGCTGGAGGCGCTTGAGTCCGGCGAGAGCCTGATCATTGAGGCCGGGACCGGCGTCGGTAAAACTCTTGCTTACCTCGCGCCTATGGCAAAATACGCCGTTGAAAACAAAAAACGGGTGATTGTCGCCACATACTCAAAGGCTCTTCAGAACCAGATTATGGAAAAAGACCTGCCTTTGCTCGCTAAAATATTTGACGGGCTTCGGTATGAAACTCTTTACGGTTCGGGAAACTACCTGTGCTCCAACAGGGCAAAGGATTTTTCCAAAAAGGGAAATTTATTCGCGGATGCGGAGGAATACTCCCGCATCATAGACTACCTGCGCGACGCCGAAGGCATACGCGAAAACAGTGAAATAGAGATTCCCCACGGCCTGTGGTCCTCCATACGGCGCGAAAAAGAGCTCTGCGGCGAGGAGTTCTGCACCCATTTTAAAAAATGTTTTTACTGGAAAAAACGGCGCGCCATATTCAAGTCCCATATAATAGTCGTCAACCACCACCTGTTTTTCAGCGACATAATGGTAAACAAAAAGCTCCTGCCGGACTGCGACGCCGCCGTTTTTGACGAGGCCCACAAGTTAGAGGAGGTCATGCGCGAGATGTTCGGAAGGAAGTTTTCGCTCAAGTATTTCAAATCTTTTGCCAAAGATGTTGAGGATTTTTTCAGGCGCAGGAAAAAAATAACAAAAAAAAGCTACGCTCAGCAGAAGGCCAGGCTGAAAGCCTGCGTTTCTGCCGTTGAGGATTTTCTTTTTTCTCTTTGCGACAGGGGAGGCATGCTTTACTTAAAAGACTCCGCTCTTGCCCCTGTTGCCGCCTCTGAAGGCGCGCCCGACATCACCCTTGAATTAAATTCCGTGCTGCCCGAGCTGCGCGCGGCCGCGGAAGACCCTGACAACAAGGATTTGAAAAAATTTGCAGAGTACCTGCTGAAAAGAACGGATGAGTTTGCCGGTATTCTCTCCTCCTGGGCCGCAAGGTCCGATAAAGATTGTTTTTACTGGGCGGAAAAATCGCGCGGAAACGAGATAGAGCTTTCCATAACACCTTATGACCTGCGGGAGTCTTTTGAGCGCCACATACTGCACCACTATGAGACGGCGGTGCTGACCTCGGCGACGCTCTCGGCAGGCGACGAGTTTGGTTATATCAAGCGCAGTTTCGGGCTTGAAAAAACACGCGCAAGAGAGCTCAAGTCGCCCTTTGACTACGAATCAAACGCAATGCTCTACATAGAGAAAAACATGCCCATGCCCAATGAGCCGGGGTATAGGGAAGAACTGACCAGAAAAATCATAGAAATAATAGAGGCCACGCGCGGCAACACTCTTGTTCTTTTCACAAATATTGAAATGATGAAGCACGTTTACGCCGAAAGCCAGGACGCGCATCCGGGAATACCGATGCTGATGCAGGGACAGGCCGCGCCCATGGCCCTCGTTGAGGAGTTCAGGAAAGAGCCCTCTGTTTTGTTCGCCACATCCACATTTTGGCAGGGCATAGATATAAAAGGGGACGACCTGCGCTGTGTGGTAATCACCAAGCTGCCGTTTGAAATGCCTGAGCACCCTTTACAAAAAGCCGTGTATGCAAAAAAGGTGGAGCAAGGCGGCAGTGACTTTGCTGAAATAGCTCTTCCCCGGGCGGTATTCATGTTAAAACAGGGGTTCGGGAGGCTGATTCGCTCAAAGACAGATTACGGCGCGGTTTTCATACTGGACACGAGGATAGTAAAAAAATCATACGGCAGGAGATTTATCTCGGCGCTGCCTGAGATGAGGGTGGTGTCGGAGACGGAAGCGGTGAGGCGGTTTTTAAAGATGAAGGCGGGACTGTGACGGCAGAGGATAAGGAAGAGGATGAGGAAATAGAAATGAAAACACCCCCTCGCCCTGCCCTCTCCCGCTAAAATAATGGGGGGAGGAAGAATAATAGAGATTTATATTTGCCGGTTTCTGATGTAAGATTAATAAAAATATCCGGAGGGAAATAATGCTTCGAGAGCCTGCTGTTGCGGGGACTTTTTATGAGGGCGATTCTTCGGCTCTTCGCAGGAAAGTGACATCTCTCCTGCAGGAAAAAGAGCAAAAGATAAAAGCCCGCGCGCTTATCTGCCCGCACGCGGGGTATATGTACTCGGGTTCTGTGGCGGGCGAGGTTTACGGCTTGGCGGAAATACCCGACACTGTTGTCATACTCGGCCCCAACCATACGGGAAACGGCGCCCCCATATCTGTCATGCACGAGGGGATATGGCGCACGCCTCTGGGAGATGTCAGAATCAACATGGCGCTCGCGGAAAAAATAATTTATGCGTCAAAATTCGCGGAAAAAGACACAAAGGCGCATCTCCGCGAACACTCCATAGAGGTACAGCTCCCTTTTCTGCAGGTTTTAAAACCGGGAATACAGATAGTGCCCATAGTGATAGGGGACGGCAGAAACAGCGCGCTTCGCGACCTTTCCTGCTCGCTTGCCGAGGCGCTGAAAGGTACGGATGTTTTAATAATTTCTTCGACAGACCTCACCCACTACGAGTCTGCCGGCATAGCGAGGGAAAAAGACATGGCTGTGCTTGATGCGATAGTGAAAATGAACCCTGAGGCAATGCTTGAAACAGTTGAGTGCCGCGAAGTTTCAATGTGCGGCTGGATGCCTACATATACCGCGCTGCATGCCGCCAAACTGCTCGGCGCAAAAGAAGGCCGTCTGATACGCTACGCACACTCGGGTGAAATCAGCGGCGACTTGAGTGAAGTCGTGGGCTACGGCGGGGCGGTGATAATATGACAAAATTTTCCGCGCTCTTTCCGGGGCGTTTGAGTTTCGGCGCGGGCAGCCTTGAAAAACACGGTGCTGTCCCTGAAATAGAGGGCAAAAGAGGCGTGATAGTAACAGGCGCCGCGTCTGCCGCGAAAAACGGCTCTCTCGCGCAGGCGCTTGAGCTTGTCAAAAAAAGCAAAGCAGAGGCTTTTGTTTTTCAGGGAGTGGAGCCTGAGGTATCGGTTGAAACCGCCGACAGAGCCGCAGCGTTTTGCCGCGAGAAAAAGGCTTCATTCATAATAGGCTTGGGCGGCGGCAGCGCCATAGACTGTGCCAAAGCCGCATCGACAGCCGCAGTGACCGGCGCGAAATGTGCGGACTACCTGGATGCAAAAGTGACAGCAGGGGCAGACAGCCTGTTTTTTATCGCAATACCCACCACCAGCGGCACAGGCTCTGAAGTGACAAAAAACGCCGTCTTAAAATACACGGCAAAAAATATGAAGCTGAGCCTGCGCGGAGAAAGCCTTGTCCCGAAAATAGTGATAGCAGACCCTCTGCTCACAACAGCAATGCCCAAAGAGGTGACCTCTTACAGCGGGATGGATGCTTTTTGCCATGCAGTGGAGTCATACCTCTCAACAGGCGCAAACCCTCTTACAATGCCGCTTGCCGCCGAAGCGGTAAAACTGATTGCCGCGAATATTGAAACAGCATACAAAAACGGCGCTGATGTGGAAGCGCGTACAAACATGATGCTCGCGAGTATTCTCGCGGGGCTCTCGTTCGCGACTGCGGGCCTGGGCGCGGTGCACGGCATAGGCCACCCTGTAGGCGCGGTGTGCGGCGCGCCGCACGGTTTTGTAAATGCAGTTTTGCTTCCTTATATACTGCGCTTGAACAGGGAGGCTTCGGAAGATAGAATAAGAGAGCTTGAAATAACGGCCGGCATAAAACTCGAAGAAACCGCCTCCTGGCTCAACCGCAGCCTAAAAATACCGGAGAAAATATCAGGGCTCTGCCCCGGTGCGCCGTCAATGATGGAAAAAATAATAGCAACCACGGTTTACTCCGGTTCCATGGCTTATAACCCCGTTAAAATGGATGAAGAACTGGTGAGGCGGATTTTGGGTGAAGCGCTGTGAATGAAAAAGATGCTGTTTTAAAAAGAGAAATAATGCTGCTCGTCGTGTTTATAGCGGCGGCCGGGCTGTTCAGGATGTTTTTTTTGGGTATGCCCCTTGATTCCCACGAGGGTTCCATAGCCTCGTCCGTGCGCGTGATTGATTCCGGAGGCACTCTTTACAAAGATGTTTTTGACCCCAACCCGCCTTTCCCCGCATATTTATACAGGCTCGGCTTTGAGTTGTCCGGTACGTCAGACAGGGCGCTCAGGATTTTTTCTTTCGGGTATTTTGCGTTTACCTTCATATTAATATACATGGCCGCGAGGGTGGTGTGGGGCAGGAGCGCCGCTGTTTTTTCCGCGCTTTTGTACCTGCTGCTGCAAAACAACCCGGCGCTGGGTTCGCTAAACGCCTCTGCCCAGTTTTTGGGCCATTTCCCGCTTGTGCTCGCGTTTTTGTTTTTGTTTGACACTGATGAGGAGTACGAAAAGGTAAATTATTTTCTCGCGGGTTTTTTTACCGCTGTTGCCGCGCTGTGCTGGTACGGTTATGCCGCCGTATTTCCCGCCGCTGTTATTGCGGCCCTGATATTTTCAAAAAAAGAAAAGGCGCTTAAAAACACGCTTGTTTGTTTTTCGGGATTTGCCGTCATGTACCTCCTCGCGGTTTTGTGGTCTGTGGTTCAGGGAAATACAGAGGGTTTTGGTAAGACGTTTTTATGGACGCTTTCCCACCTGAAACACCATACCTGGCAGGGCTACGGCGCGGTCTTTGCCGCAAACTCTGTTTTATTTCTAAAACTCTCGCTGCCGGCCGCTGCAGGAGCGATATACGCGTTTTTCCACCGCGAAAAAGACTCGCGCAATAACGCGGCGGCTGTTTTATCTTTTGCGTTTTTGTCCCTCTTTTACTACATATACATTTTAAAGGGAGTAGAGCTGAGGTATTACCAGAGCCTGATTCCGGCGGCGGCGCTTCTCGGCGGGATTCTGCTGTCGGCTGTATTCAGGCTTGTCTCCGACAAGTCACGCAGCCCGCTTGCAGCCGGCATCACTGCTGTGATTATTTTCGCCGCCTGCGCGGCCTGCTCTCTTGCGGTTTCAAAACCCGGGGAGTACATGAAAAAAGGGGGGTATCACACTTCCGAATACTCAGAGGTGAGAAACGCCTCTGCGCTGGCGGGTTTCCGCAAGGCAAAAGGCGACACTCTGCTCGCCTGGCCGGATATGGCGCAGGCATATTTTTATACGGGCATGATGCCGCATAGGCGCCATATGAGCGCCGTGACTTACCGCTATTTCCCGCAGGAGAGCACGGAAATACTGCCTCCTGTCGCAGAGGGGTATTATGATTTCATAATGTTAAGGGGCGGGCCTGCGGCTGATTTCATCTTGCGCATAATAGAGGGGAAATACACCGTTGTCTCCGACAGCGGCGGCATTATGGTTTATAAAAAGAACACCGTACAAGAATAGGGCGGTTAAAAAAAACTGTTTTAAAAACCCCGGCGGTGTTATTATTAATCAGGAGAAGACCATGAAAAAAACAAATATTTCAGAGGCTGAATTCAAGCACGGCACGTACGGCTCCAAATATCTTTTTTCGGGAAAAAACTTCAGCGGCGGCTACGCGATGCTGACGCCCGGTGCAAAAATAGAGGAGCACCTGCACGACGATGAAAACGAGGTCTTTTATTTTCTGGAAGGGGAGCCGCTTTTTAAAGTAAACGGGGAGCCTGCCAGAGTCAGGCCCGGGGACGGCATAACAGTCGGCGCGGGGGAACGCCACAGCGTGGAAAACGACACGGATTCGGAAGTAAAAATGGTATTCGTAAAAATAAAGGGGTAAAAAATGGAGACAAGAAACGTAAACGCGGTTTTAAAGGCCCTCTTCGCGGCGCTTTTTATAGCCTGCGTGGTAAAGGCCTCATATACATTTTTTTTGAGTGACGCTTCATATTTTCACGCCGCCTCCGGCAGGGAGATTACGAGAACCGCGGAGCTGCCGAAAGCAGACATTTTCACATATGCCAAGCCGGAAAAGTGGGAGGCTTCGTCGTGGCTCTTTGACTCGGTTTATTATCTGTCAATAGCGGCCGCGGGAATAGGCGCTTCGCTCGCGGTAAAAATAACTCTTCTGCTTGTGATTTTTGCGGGGTTGTTTCTTGTGGTTTACAAAAGGCTCCAGGGAAAGTATCTGACCGCGGTATTTCCTTTTCTGCTTGCCGCCTGCTGGCTGATAGCCGCCGGCGCTTCAGTTTCGCCGGAGCTTGTATCCGCGGTTTTTATAACCTATTTTTTTTACGTGCTTGAAAGAAAGCCCTCAAAGCGCAACAGGCTGCTTTACCTGTCTCTGCCGGCGGCTGCGCTGATATGGTCAAACATGAGTTCATTAAGTTTTATCGCGCTTCCCCTCATGATGATATATATGATTTACCGCGGTATTGACAGGAGCGAGCTTCCTGAAAAAACAGAGAACTATGATTTCAGGCTTTTTATGATTTCACTGGCGGCTCTGATACCGGCTCTTTTTTTAAACCCAGGGCTTATAAACGGCGTAAAGGATTTTATTTTCAGTTTTTCCTCGGACTGGTTCAGAGGCTACGACACGGTGTCTGTTCAGGGGCAGGTGTTTGCCGCTGTCTGCATATTTCACGCCTCGCTGCTTGTAATCCTGCTCCTTATTAATGTAAAAGGTGCGGACGTGGGAAGGCATGCCGACCTGGTGAAAGACACCCTTGTAACGGGCATGTTCCTCGGGCTCGGATTAAAAGACGCCGCATACATACCGGTTTCGGCCGCAGCCACAATACCGGTTACGGCTTATTACGTGTTTCTGATTTTCAAATGGGGCTTTGTCTGGCCCCGGCAGTGGACAGAACGCGACTGGCAGAATATAAAAAAGAATTTTTATCTGCTGCTTATACCCGCTCTGGCGCTTTATGTTTTTGCACCGCAGCTGCCTGCGTCTGAAAAACAGCTGCCTTCGCAGGCGGCGTCATACATATCAAACGTAAAGGTGCCGCGCGCGCTTTTTGCGTCAGAGACAAAGTCCTCATATCTTTTATATTATCTTTATCCCACTTATAAAACAATGCTCACCCCGCTCTCGGGCAAAGAAGCACGTGAAGACTACAAAAGAATAAAGGCGGGGGGAGAGAGCTCTTTGGAAACGGCGGAAAAGTACGGCATTGCTTCATACCTGCTTGAAAACAATGACCCTTTAGCCGCCGCTCTTGACAGAAAAAAATTCGCGCCCGCTTACTTTGACGATAATTACATAATTTACGTGGAAAAGGAAAAATCAGGCCGTTACTTTACGTCGATAGACCCGTCGGCTGAAAGGGAATTTTACGCGAAAGATGAGAGGCAGAAGGCGGAGGCTGAATTAAGACAGTTCGCGGAAGCTTACCCGTCGCAAAAGGCGCACCTGATGTACGCCTCGCTTACTGCCGACGCGGACCGCAATGCCGCTATTGACTACCTGCAGTACACTATTGAGTCGTTTCGAGACAACTCAAAACTTTACGCGCTGCTCGGAAAGATGCTCTACGAAGCCGGGGATTTTGAAAATGCTTCCGAGGCGCTGTCAAAAACCTCGGAAAAAAGCGGCGAAATAGAGCGGCTTCTCAAAGACGCGCGCCAGAAGGTGAGGCACGCGGAATGACTGAGTTATACTGGCTTTTAGGGGCGGTGCTGGCCCTGCTCTGCGCGGTAATAGTAATACTGATAAAAAATAAAAAACCTGACTTTACCCCCGAGGAAGCGCTCTCGAGATTAAAAGAAGGGATGGAAGCGGCTTCGTTTAAAACCCTCTCAGAACAGTCAAAACTGGGGGAGCAGGCTCTGGAATCAAAAAAGAAACTGATAGACTCCGCTGTGGAAGAGATGCGCGCGGAGCTTGAGAGGATAAAAAATTCCCTGAATGAATTTGACCGCAGCAGCAGGGTGGGGTTTGAGGCTGTGAGCCAGCAGGTAAGGCTCAACACCGAGACAGCCTCCCGGCTGAATGAGGCGACCGC
The DNA here is from genome assembly GCA_964349515.1 of uncultured Spirochaetia bacterium. Classification (GTDB taxonomy): domain Bacteria; phylum Oederibacteriota; class PGYV01; order PGYV01; family CAYGHG01; genus CAYGHG01. Next base: position 15,315 of record CAYGHG010000026.1, on the reverse strand, counting down.
GGGGCTGAAAGAGGTTTTAAAATCCACAAAAGCGCGCGGCCAGTGGGGCGAGAGGATGGCCGAGGACATACTCACGACAGCGGGGCTCCTTGAAAACGTAAACTATCTGAAACAGAAACAGACCGGCTCGGGCACCACGCCTGACTTTACATTTCTTTTGCCGCAGAATTTAAAGGCAAATATGGATGTCAAGTTTCCGTTTGAAAACTACATGGCATTTCTGGAGGCAAAAAGCGAATCTGATAAAGAAACGGCAAAGAAAAAATTTCTCTCCGACGTGCGCGATAAAATAAAGCAGGTGACAACCCGCGACTACATAAATACCGCAGAGGGCACTGTTGACTACGTGATACTTTTCATACCGAACGAGCAGGTGTATGCTTTCATAAACGAGTGCGACGGGCAGATAACCGCGGAGGCCCTCAAAAAAAAGGTGATAATGTGCTCGCCGCTTACCCTCTATCCCATGCTTGTGCTGATACGCCAGGCGCACGAAAATTTTAAAATGGAAAAAAACGCCCGCGAGATGATAAACGCAATGGAGAATTTTGAAAGGCAGTGGTCCATGTTTATTTCGGCTTTTGACAAGCTGGGAGCGAAAATCGCGGACGCACAGGAAGAGTACGACAATTTGCTTTCCACGAGAAAAAACCAGCTTGAGCGCTCGCTTAAAGAGGTTGCCCTGAAACGGGGCAAACCGGGGGAAGAAAACTGACCGCAGGCAGGGGCAGATGAAAAAAGGCAGATTTGCCGAAAAGATTAAAAGGATAGACTCGCTGAAAAAAACATCCGCCCTGCTGCGCCAATGCAGGCTGAAACCCGGCTGCGTATGGACTGACCCTGTAAAAGGACACAGGGTGGGGGTGATTGACGCGGCCCGGGTTTTTCAGGTGGAAAAAGTATTTGGCGGGCACAAAGCAGACCTAATAATAAACGATCCCCCTTACAACGTGGCAGTGGGGAATAAAAACACAAAAAATCTGAGCCGCACCGGCGTGGGGCAATATATGGATTTTTCACGCGCCTGGATGGAAGCGGCTGATGCCGTGATGAAAAAAAACAGCCACCTGTATGTGTGGCTCGGCGCGGATGTAAAGCGCGGGTTTCAGCCGTTGCCCGAGTTTATGATGATGATGCGCGGGTTTGATGCCTTTAAACCGAGAAACTTCATCACTATGCGAAACCAGCGCGGTTTCGGCACCCAGAAAAACTGGATGTGGGTGCGCCAGGAGCTCCTGCACTACATAAAAGGCACGCCGGGGTTCAAAGTAGTTTATACCGAAATACCGAGGATTCTCAAAGGGTATTATAAAAAGACAAACGGAAAAACAAGTGAGAACTCTCAGCGTTCAAAATCTCAATTCATAAGGCCGGGCAACGTCTGGGTGGACATACAGCAGGTATTCTACAGGCTTGAAGAAAACGCAGCAGGCTGCTACGCGCAAAAGCCGCTGAAGGCGATAGAGAGAATCATAGAAAGCTCAAGCCCGAAAAACGGCGTTGTGGGGGATTTTTTCTCCCACTCAGGCACAACGCTGATAGCGGGCGAGAGGCTGGGCAGGAGGGTCATCACATTTGACAACGACCCGGTCTTCGCAGAAATCACAATAAGGCGCCTGGAACATTACCGGCTGACAGGAAAAACAGGCTGGCAGTGGGAGTCGCCCTTATAACCCCCTTTGCTCCGGAAAGGGGGGCAGGGGGGATTTGACTTTAAGCTGTAAGTTAAGAAGACAAAAGCCATAAGACAAAAGTAAAAGACACAAACAGGAGAAAAAAGATTACTGCCAAACGTAAGAAGAAAACAAAAAGAAAAAAAATACAGGCTGTTTTAAAAGTTACCAAACCTGCTGACAGCGGGATACGCGGGCTTGTTTTGCTTATTGCTTTTATTGTCATTGCTGATTTTGCGGCTGTGCTTTATTTTAGTCTGAGTATTGCCGCCGAGAAAAAAAGGGCAGGGCTGCCCGCTTTTGCTGCTGAAGAGACAGCCGCGGCAGAGGCTGAAGAAACTCCTGATGCGCCGGGAGTTATGGCTGAAATATATTCTTTCCCTGTAGAAAAACTAAAAAACCTGAAAAAAGGCGGGGGGGAGGAAAAGCATATGCCCTCAGGCCTCGGCAAAATTGAATACACTCTGGAAGAGGACCCTGTCATCACGCCCGCGACAGGGATGAAAGTTCTCACAGCCTGCTGTATTGGCGGGCTGCCGCGGGACTACTACACTTATGAAATGCCCTGGGCCTTTCACCTGTATGAGTTTGAAGAGGGAGTACCGACTCTTACGGTGTTTCAGGTGACAGACGAGGGAAAAAAAGGAAGGTTTGAAATAGTAGTAATGGATCCAAGACAGGCGGAAAGCGTGATTAAGGAAATAGAGGTGAGGGTGTTTAAGGAACTGCTTAACAGGTATTCCGACGGGATAGAGTGGGAGGGAAGCGTGAGGGTTGAAAAACTGTAAGGCAGTGTTTGTTATTGAAACGACGTATGACCGTTACGAAGATGCGGGTTATTTTTGTAATTGCAGTGTCTGCGTAGGCGGGCTCTTTCAAGGGCCCGCGTTTTTTGTTATTGAAACGACGTATGACCGCCCCCGTAAAGGGGGACGGCTGCGAAGACGCGTTTTGTTTTTGTAATTGCAGTGTCTGCGTAGGCGGGCTCTTTCAAGGGCCCGCGTTTTTT
>CAYGHG010000026.1:0-12533 GCA_964349515.1 uncultured Spirochaetia bacterium | reverse complement strand
GGGCTCTTTCAAGGGCCCGCGTTTTTTGTTATTGAAACGACGTATGACCGCCCCCATAAAGGGGGACGGCTACGAAGACGCGTTTTGTTTTTGTTATTAAAACGACGTATGACCGCTCCCTTAAAGGGGGACGGCTGCGAAGACTGTAAAACACCCCCCTCACCTTAAGTCCTCTCCCCCAAGGGGAGAAGATATTATTGATTACAGTATCTTTTCAACTTCCCCTTGAAACAAACAACTGTTTATGCTAAATTTGATGTGCATTTGTGCTGGCACAAAAGTTGCTTACATTTATATATGAGGTATGAAAATGGCAATAACTATAAAGGATGTTGAATACATAGCGAACCTCTCCAGGCTTGAGATAACTGAAGCGGAGAAAGAAGAGTACGCAAAGCAGCTCTCGGAGATAATAGAGCATGTAAACAGGCTGCAGTCGCTTGACACCGAGGGTATTGAGCCCACTTTTTACGCGCTTGAGATGAAAAATGTAATGAGGGAAGACGCCATTGAGCCTTCTCTTGACAGGCAGAAGGTATTTGACGCGGCCCCGAGCATACAAAACAACGGCTTTAAAGTACCTAAAATAATTTAAAACTGAAAGTTGAAAGTTGAAAGTTGAGACAAAAACAGAAAGGTGTATATGGAACTTTTTGAACAGGGAATTGAGGAACTGGGTAAAGCGCTCAGGGAAAAAAAGATAAAGCCTTCCGAGATACTCGACAGTGTATATAAAAGAATAGACGCGGTGGAGGACAGGGTAAAGGCTCATATACTTGTCACCAAAGAATATGCCTATGCGAGGGCAAAAGAAGAGGAAGCGCGGCTTTTAAAGGGCGAAGATGTAACACCCCTTACCGGCATTCCGATAGGTATAAAAGACAATATGGTGCTTGAGGGAATACAGACCACCTGCGCCGCAAAAATGCTCGAAGGATACAAACCTCCCTATACAGCGACAGCGCTTTTAAAACTGATAAAAGCCGGGGCAATATTCACCGGCAAGCTTAACATGGATGAATATGCTTTCGGCTCGTCAACCGAGAACTCGGGATTCTTTACCACAAAAAATCCCTGGGATCTCTCGCGTGTACCGGGCGGTTCCTCAGGCGGCTCTGCCGCGGCTGTGGCAGCTGATATGTGCGCCGCAGCGCTCGGCTCTGACACGGGCGGCTCTGTAAAACAGCCCGCTTCGCTTTGCGGGGTGACAGGATTAAAGCCTACATACGGCCGTGTTTCGCGCTACGGCCTGATTGCGTTCGGTTCGTCGCTTGACCAGATAGGCCCCATAGCAAAAAGCGCGCGAGACGCGGCTATTGTTACGGAATATTTGTCGGGGCGCGACCCTAAGGACTCCACCTCTGCGGATGTGGCGGCGGAGAAATATTTCGCGAACATTAAAACCGACATAAAGGGAAAAATAATAGGCCTGCCGAAAGAATATTTCATAGACGGAATGCAGAAAGAAGTGCGTGACAGCGTGGATGCCGCGGTTAAAGTTCTTGAAAAACTCGGCGCAAAAACCGAATTAATATCCCTGCCTAATACCGAGTACGCGATAGACGTTTACTATGTGGTTGCGACAGCTGAGGCCTCCTCAAACCTCGCGCGCTTTGACGGCGTGCAGTACGGCCTGCGCGATGTTGAGGCGCAAAACATGATAGACATGTACAAACGCTCCCGCCAGAAGGGCTTTGGCAAGGAGACCAAGCGCAGGATAATGCTCGGCACATACGTGCTCTCGTCAGGGTACTACGACGCTTACTATAAAAAAGCACAGAAGGTACGCACTCTTATAAAAAATGATTTTGACGCGGCGTTTAAAAAAGTGGACGTGATACTCACACCGACCTCGCCCACTACTGCGTTTAAAGCGGGAGAGAAAACAGCAGACCCGCTTACGATGTATCTCTCCGACATATTTACGATTGCGCCGAACTTAGCCGGGCTGCCGGGCATGTCGGTGCCGTGCGGGTTTGACGGGATAAACCTCCCGGTAGGCATGCAGCTTTTGGGCAAACCTTTCGCGGAGCAGGAACTTTTCAATATGGCGGCGGCGTATCAGGACAATACTGATTTTCACAAAAAAAAGGCAAAACTATAAAACAGGAGGTTTTAGATGATCTGTAAAAAGTGCGGAAACAAAGGGGGCTTTCTCGCGGTGGTAACCGATTACAAACCGCTGGAGCTCTGGGAGTTCAATGAAGGATCTTTAACCAGGTACTGCCAGCAGGATTCCGGCGACATGGAAATGGCGGTTGAATGCGCGGCGTGCGGCTCTACGTCCATAGAAAGAGAAGGCTTTGACCAGGAATTATATGCAGACAGGCCGCTGGTAATACTTCAGGATGAGGAATGGGAAAAGGAAACAGGCAAGTATAAAAAAGAAGAAGACGCTGAAGATGAAGAGACAGCGGAAGAGGAAAAAGAAGAAGCAGCCGGCGAAGAAAAAGCTGAAGAAGAAAACAAGCAGGAGTAAAAAGGGATAAATGGAAGAGTTAAGAAAAAAGTACGAGACAGTAATAGGGCTCGAGGTGCATGCCGAGCTCAATACAAAGACAAAGGCGTTCTGCGGGTGCAGGAATGAATTCGGTTCCGAACCGAATACCAATATCTGCCCCGCGTGCCTCGGGCTGCCCGGCAGCCTTCCCGTTATTAACGAGGGAGTGGTGGCGCGCGCCGTAAAGGCGGGCCTCGCCCTGAACTGCACAATCGCGGGCAGGACAAAATTTGACCGCAAAAATTACTATTACCCCGACCTTCCGAAGGCCTATCAGATTTCCCAGTATGACATGCCGATAGCCGTAAACGGGTGGATAGAGGTTGAGGAAAAAGACGGGGTTAAAAAGAAAATAGGCATCACAAGGCTCCACATGGAGGAGGATGCGGCAAAGCTGCTGCATCTTACCAAAAGCGGGCAGATAGGCGACGCCGAGGAATCCGTGGTGGACTATAACAGGGGCGGCGTGCCTTTGAATGAAATAGTAAGCGAGCCTGACATGCGTTCTGCGGAAGAGGCATACCTGTACCTCACCACGCTCAAATCAATACTAAAATATATTGAAGTATCCGACTGCAATATGGAAGAGGGAAGCCTGCGCTGCGACGCCAACGTGTCTGTCAGGCCGCGCGGGCAGGAAAAGCTGGGCGTAAAAGTGGAAGTAAAAAACATGAATTCATTTAAGAATGTAAAAGAGGCGCTGGAGTATGAAGAGGAGCGCCAGATGAAGCTCGCTGAGGCCGGCGAAAAAATAGCGCAGGAGACCAGGCTGTGGGATGCCTCAAAGGGAAAGACTTTTTCAATGAGGAGCAAGGAAGAGTCCCACGACTACCGGTACTTTCCCGAGCCCGACCTGCCGCTTCTGGAACTCTCCGCGGAATACATAGAAAAAATCAGGCAGTCAATCCCCGAGCTTCCGGGCGCGAAAAAAACAAGGTTTGAAAAAGAGTACGCTCTGCCCGCGTCTGACGCGGCTGTTCTGACCGCGGAGCGTGAGACGGCTGATTATTTTGAAGCAGCGGTAAAGGCAGGCGCGGATGCCAAGCCCGCCGCCAACTGGATAATAACCGAACTTATGGGAAAGATGAACGAAGCCGGCATAGAGTCTGTGAATTCAACGAAGATAAAGCCGGAAATGATCGGGCAGCTGACCGGGCTTATAAAAAACAATACAATATCCGGCAAAATAGCAAAGCAGGTTTTTGAAGAGATGTTTAAAACAGGCACCGCGCCCGGGGCAATAGTAAAGGAAAAAGGGCTGGTTCAGATAACGGACACAAAAGCCATAGAAGAAATTGTTGATAAAGTCATAGCCGCAAACACAAAAGTAGCCGAAGAAATAAAAGGCGGCAAAGCGGCGGGGATGGGTTTCCTCGTGGGGCAGGTAATGAAAGAGTCAAAAGGAAAAGCAAACCCCCAGGCGGTAAACGAGCTTCTGAAAAAGAAATTTAACCTCTGATTTTTGAGGCCATAGCCTGCAGTTGAAACCTGAATGGCGCATTGCGCGGACGGCAGTTTTATTTTTCCGCTTTCGCCTGCATTGTCCGCGCCGAAGCAAACCGGGTTTTGCAGCCGGTTCCCGTCATGGCTTGCGCGAAAAAGCGTGTCACAGAATAAAAGGGGCCGGGAAAAAATCAGGCCGTTGCTGCCGCAGCATAACCGAACTATGGGCTCTTCGGAAAAATAAATCAGCCGCCCTTACCACACAAGGTTTGCGGCGTCAGTTTTTAACTTGTGTCTTATTAAATTGTTTTTGAGGCTTAAAACTATATTTTTGGAAAAAGGTGAAATGAAAAACGTGCCTGTCGCAAAAAGCGAGACAATAGAGGCTGAAATATCCGACCTTGCTTACGGCGGGGAAGGGTTTGCAAAATATCAGAATTTTGCGGTATTCATACCTTACGGCGTGCCCGGTGACAGGGTAAAGGCCGTAATAAACGAAGTAAAACCAAATTATGCCCGGGCTGAAATCACCTCTGTCATTTCGCGTTCCTCTTCATACAGGGAGCCTGAGTGCCCTGTTTTCATGACCTGCGGCGGCTGCAGCTGGCTCCACACTGATTATAAGACCCAGCTTTTTCACAAGAGAAAATTCGTACTTAAAAACCTCAGCCTGCCGGAGGAGAGCCCTGAAATTACGGGATATGAAGACCCGTTTTTTTACAGAATGCGCGCGCAGTACAAACTCGCGTATGAAAAGGGGGAGTTGAAATGCGGTTTTTACAAGGCGGGCAGCCACGACGTATGCGACGTTAAAAAATGTTATATTGTACGGCCTGAAATAAACTCGCTGATGGATTCTGTCAGGGCCCTGCTTGAAGCGGAAAAAAAAGTGATACAGTTTTATGACGAAAAAAGCCACAGCGGTTATCTGCGCCACATAGCGGTGAGGGTTAACTCAGAGGGGCATCTGCTGCTTACGTTTATAGTCCTGCAAGACAGCTTAAAGCCCTATTTAAAGCAGACCGCTCTTGCCTTGATGGATAAGCACCCTGAATTAAAGGGTGTTACGCTGAATATTAATACAGCCAGGGGAAACAGGGTGTTCGGTGAAAAAGAAAACGTAATAGCAGGGCAGGAATTCATAACTGAAAACTTCATGGGAACAGGCTTTAAATTAAAATCAGACACTTTTTTCCAGATAAATACCGCGATGCTTGCCGTAATGGCGGATTTTATCGGCGCGCACACCGGAAGCGGGGTGCGGCTTCTTGATTTATACGGGGGCGTGGGGGCCCTGAGCCTTCCTTTCAGGGAGAGATTTGAAAAATTAACCGTGCTTGAAATGAACCGCGAGGCGGTGCGCTCGCTTAAAAAGACCGCGTGGGAAGCCAAAATAGAAAACATAGAAGCTGTCGAAGGGGATGCGGACAAAGAGGCCCTGCCCATGCTTTCAAAACATGAATATGACCTTGTAATAATAGACCCTCCGCGCAAGGGCGCTTCAAAAGGCGTCATAGAAGCGCTGAAAAAACACCCTCCCAAAAAAATAATTTATATTTCCTGTAATCCGGCCACCCTCGGGCGCGATATGAAGGAGCTCTCGGCGGTATTTGAAACGGCGCAGACGGGGATATTTGACCTCTTTCCTCAGACCTATCACGTAGAGACTGCCGTGGTTTTAAACAGGCGTTAAGGAAGGCATAGATGGCAGAGTCGTTTTTCATAAAGACCTTCGGGTGCCAGATGAATGAGTATGACTCTCTCCGCATGGAGGCCTCCCTGCTTGAAGCCGGTTTCGTGCCTGTGTGCTCGGAGGAAGAGGCGCAGTATCTGATAATCAACACCTGCTCGGTCAGACAGCACGCCGAAGACCGCGCAATAAGCTACGCGGGAAGATTTCTCAAAAGCAAAAAAGTTATTATAACCGGGTGTATGGCGCAGTCGGAGGGGAAGGGCCTAAAAAAACAGCACAATGAAATATTCGCGGTCATAGGCACCTCAAATTTTGAAAACATATCCGAAATAATAGGCTCCGGCGGCGGCGTTCATATAAGCGAAAACAACGGCGCAGGGGTTTCCGGCATCAGGCACGGAAGGATAAGCGCCTATCTTGCCGTTACCCGCGGGTGCGACAACTACTGCTCCTACTGCATAGTTCCTTATGTGCGCGGCAGGGAAACAAGCAGGCCGAAAACAATAATACTTGAAGAGCTTAAAAAAATGGCCTCTGCCGGGGCGCGCGAGGTGACGCTGCTCGGCCAGAATGTAAACTCATACCTGTGCCCGGATACCGGCGAAAAATTCCCCTCTCTTCTGGCTTCTGCTTCGAAAACTCCGGGCCTTGAGCTTGTACGGTTTATGACCTCCCACCCCAAAAATTTAAGTGAAGAGCTCATAGACGCCGTGGCTTCAAACCCCAAATGCTGCACCCACTTTCATCTGCCCCTGCAGTCAGGCTCGGACAGGGTGCTTTTGGAGATGAACCGTAAATATACGTCGGCAGTCTTTGAAGCCGCCGCGTCTAATATAAAGGCAAAAATAAAAGACCTGTACTTTACAAGCGATATTCTTGTCGGGTTTCCGGCGGAAACAGAAAAGGATTTTATGGAGACGGCCGCGATGGTTGAAAAAATGCGCTTTGATGCGGCCTACATATTCAAGTATTCCGTGAGAAAGGGAACCGCCGCGGAAAAGTTCGGTGACGCAGTCCCCGAAGAGGAAAAACTGCGCAGGCTTAATTACATACTTGATTTGCAGAAAAAAATAGGTAAAGATATTAATGCGTCCTATCTGGGGCGCGAACTTGAAGTTCTCGGGCTATCTGTTTCTTCGCAGCCCGGGCAGATAAAGGCTTCCGCAATGAACGGAAAAAAAGTTTTTGTAAACGCGGGCCCGGAATTGATTGGAAAAAAATTCCGGGTAAAGATTGCCGCGGCGTCAAACCAGTCTGTAACAGGGGAGGCAGTGTGAAAAGATTTGTAATACCGTTTTTTATTGCCGTTTTGTTTTCCTCCGCCTGTTACGCGGGCGAAGATGAAGATTACATAACGGCAATGGAGGCGTACAACAGGCAGGAATACAAAGAGGCGGGAAGGCTGCTCGCGGGTTTTACCGAAAAATACCCGTCAAGCAGGCATCTGCCGAATGCCATGGTAAAGCTGGGGGAGCTGGCCGGGGATTTTGACAGCGCGGCCTCGCTGTATGATCTGGTGATGGCAAAATTTCCCAATACCGAATACGAGGCTGAGGCCATATACCGCGCCGGGATGCTTTACTACGCAAAGGCAGATTACAAGCGGGCTGAGGATTATTTCAACAAAGTCATAAGCAGGTTCTCAAACATGGTGTGGTCAGAGCCGTGCTACTATTACCTCATGATGTGCAAAAACGGGCGCGGGCTTTATGACGAAACTTTAAAACTTCACAAAGATTACAAAGATATAAAATATTACGTTTACAGAAACCGCGCCGATGCGGCGGCGGCCTATGCCCTGACAAAAAAAGGAAATCACGCCGAAGCGGCAGCGCTCTATGAGGCTATAATTAAAAACGATGTTGATTCTGAAAAGTACCTGACAGCCCCTGACATATACTTGAAAGCCGCTGCAAGCCTGGAAGCGGCGGGAAAAAAACAGGAGGCTGAGAATTACAGAAAAAAGGGGGCGGAAAAATACCCCTCTTACCCGGGGTTTGGGAAGGTTTCGGTTCCTGAAAGCATGCCCTCACCCGCAGCGGCTGTAGAAGCCGCAAAGCCGGCTCCGACACCGGTCAGGACGGCAGCCGCAGCAGCAAAAAAAGAAGATACAAAAGTATTCTACACTGTGCAGGTAGGGGCGTTTTCAACCCTTAAAAATGCCGAAGCGCTCAGGGATACTCTCAATAAATCCAAGAGAAACGCTTTTATTAAATCAGAGGGAAGGCTGCACAAGGTGCTGGCGGGCCGCTTTGCGACAAAAGAAGAGGCTGACCGCTTCGCGGAAAAGATGGTAAAAGAGGACAAACTCAAAAGCTGGCTGGTAAAGCAGGGATGGGAATAGGAAAAACAATTAATAAGCTATGAACTATAAGCTATAAGGGAAGACAAAAATAATTAGTAACAACCCTCTTTCCCAAAGGGGGCAGGGGGATTTGACTTTAAGTTATGAGTTCTTTTTTAAGTTAATAAGACAAAAGACAAAAGTTAAAACAAAAAGCAGTACGCCGCTACGCGGCCTTACCGTCTACGGTGAACTGTATTCCTGCAAATTCCAACCGTCGTTCCCGCGTTGGGCGGTAATTTTCAGCTTTAAACTTTCAGCTTTCAGCTTAAAAGCCTTATTTTATGGTATAATAATGTATAAAACTTTGGAGGTGTGTGATGGCTGAAAAAGATAATGAGAAAAAAACAAAGCTTAATATGGTTCAGAAGACTTCCATACTCGGGACAGACAGGGAGGGAAATACCACCTATAAAATGGCTTTTTACTACGATGATAAGCCGCTTAAATCAAAAAACGGAATGGAGATTTATTCCGTAGAGGTCATAAACAAGGACGGCATCATGGTCCGCTATGAGCTCTACGGCGATGTGCCTGACGGCAGTGTGGTGGAGTATTATGAAAACGGCACTATAATGCTTGAAAAGGCATATTTCAACGGCCAGAAAAACGGGCCATACAAACTTCATTATCCCTCCGGCTCGCTGTGGAAAGAGGGCAGGTTCGGCAATGACCAGATAATCAGGCTGAAAACTTATTCAGAAGCCGGCACGCTGGTATCCGACAAGATTTTCTCCGAGATAGTGAGTATTAGAACCGAAAACAACGAAGTGTTTTACAAAAACGGCAGGGAGATAGCCCGCTGGACGCACGAGACTGACGGTACTGTTAAAAAATACGGCGAGACTATAGACGGCGTGGTGCAGTATTATGTCGGAAAGATGCTCAAAGAGGAGCACATCTATGACCAGGGCTTCCTGACCTCCATCAAAAAATATAATAAAAAAGGGCAGGTCATAACGGAAAGAAAGTTTGTGAAAGAAAATGAAATAGCAAAGTTAGAGGAATAAAAGCGCCTGCTTTCAGCGCGCTTTTCATTTTAGCAGGCTGCACATGAGAAACATATCCCTCGCTGCCGCGCTTCTTTTTATTTTTTTACCCGTTTTTTCCATGGACATAATAATAGAAGCCGAAGCCCTTCCGGAAGTTTACGACTACTCCGCGCAAACCGGTTCTTCCGGCATTTCTATTCTAAAGGAAACGCCGCTCCTTCCCGGGGTTAATTTTTCTGAAAAGGGCCTGCCGGGGCTGCAGGCGGATGTGTTTATCGGCGGCGGTACATTTGAACAGGCGGCGGTTTTTCTTGACGGCGTGCCGGTAAATGACCCGCAGACGGGCCACTATAACATGGACCTGCCGGTGCCGGGCGCCGCGCTCTCGGGGGTGAAAATAATAAACAATGCCGGTGCTTTCACCGGCGCGGGCGCTCTGTCTGGAATGGCCGAGTTTTCAACCTATGAACCCGACAGGGACTTTTTTAATGTCTCACAAAACTTCGGAACCTATGATACTTTTGAAACCGCTGCGCAGGCTTCGAAAAGTTTTGATGATTACAGGCTTTATTTCGCGGGGTCAACCGGCGGCTCGCGCGGGTTTCACGAGGGGACAGACTATTACAGGCACAATGCTTTTGCTAAAATTCTGATGCCGGGCGGGGTAAAACTCACCGGGGGTTATGAGGAAAAAAATTACGGCGCTTTTGATTTTTACACTCCGGGAGCGGGCCTTGCCTCACGGGAGCACGTGATAACGAAATTTGCCTCGCTTGATTCCGTGCCCTACAGGGATCTGAGGGTAATAATATTTGGAAGAAGCCACTATGACAGGTTTATCCTCAACAACAATAACCCCTCCTATTATATGAACATTCACAATAACGCTTCCTACGGCGCATCAGCCGTGCAGATGTTAAGAAGTGAGGCGGGTGTTTTCAGGCTTATCTTTAGGCCGCTGAGGGAAGAGATACAAAGCACAAACCTGGGAAACCGATACAGGATGAAAGCATTCGGTTCTGCGGGATGGTTTGCAGAGCCTGTTGAAGGTTTAAAAATCAACCTAAACGCGGGAGTGCAGTTTCTGGAAGCCTCAGATATGCCGGATTTAATGCCTTCGTTTAATTCGTCTTATCAGATAGATGAAAACTTCGGTGTTTTCGCAGGCTGGGGGCTCTCCTCCCGCCACCCGAATTTCACCGAGCTTTATTACAATGACCCGAAAAACGAGGGAAATCCCGGGTTAAAGCCCGAGCACTCGCAGCAGGCAAACGCCGGGGTAAAGTTTGAGGCAGCCGGGCTTACGGCAAAACTTGAAGGGTTTTACAGGCACGGCACGGATATGATAGACTGGGGTAAAGAGGATATATCGGATGAAAAATGGAAAATCAGTAATATAGGGGTATTTACCACGGCAGGAGGCTCTCTTTACGCCGAGTATGACGCAGAAGTTTTTTCGGCGGTTATTTCATACGCATATACGGACAGTTCAAAGAAAGAGGGTTATGTTTCCAAGTACAAAGAGGTTTATCTAAAAAACAAGTTTGCAGCCGGCATTAAGGCGGGGGATGAGGAAACCGGGGTAAGTGCGGGATATGTGTATAAAGATTACGCAAACAGGCATGATGCAATGCACAGCCTGTTTTTGACCGCACACTATATGCCTGTAAAGTACGCTAAAGTATCGCTCTCGGTTGACAATGCTCTAAATATTAATTTTGAGGAGACTCCGGGTGTGCCTGCGCCGGGGAGGGTGATTACGCTCGGCGTGGATTATGAGTACAGGTAAACAAACGTTTTTATAGGGACGTCATACTTAAAAGCATTAAAAGGAGGAATTACCATGAAAGCATTCTCGCTTGTATCTGTTTTCATCTTCTGCGCCGCTCTGTGCACGGCTTCATCCGCTTCGCTAAACCAGAACGAGACCGCTAAAAAATATGCGGCAGAGGGTGAAACGCCTGTCGTCATATTTGACCCTGACAATGGAAAGGCCTTAGGGTTTCTGCTTTTTGGAAATCTTGACAATGAACCTGATGAGGAGCTTGTAATACCCTATACGAAAAGGGTGAGAGAAACTGACAAGGAAAACAAAGCGCTGACACATAACCAGCAGCTGCTCGTTTATATAATAAAGAAAGGGGAAAAGATAGGCCCCATAATATCCGCAGACATAGAATTAATAAGAAGGCCGAGGCCTTATATAAAGATAGAAAAAGTATTTAAAAAGGAACCGCCGAAGATTTTTTTGATGGTCTATGACGGAATAGACAAGGGCAGAGGGCCCGACAACATACATACGATACTTTGGAACGGGATGGCGCCCGAGGATTTAAAGAGGGAGCACGCTTCGTTTGCAACGGTTATTATGCCCTGGAAATTTCTGCTGCACAGGTTCAGCGACGACACGCCTACCATAACAGAGTTTGAAAGAAACACAAGAGAGAGCCACGGTAAGTTTTACATAAGAACACTGGAAAAGGACGCTCCCTGGCCGAAAATACCGCTGAGAAAAATAAAAGCCTTTGAGGACGATGTAAGAAAATATCAGGAGCAGATTTACTGGGAATATGGAAATTAAGCTATAAAGTATAAGCTATAAAGTATAAGCTATAAAGTATAAGGTATAAAGTATAAGGTATAAAGTATAAGGTATAAGCTATAAGCTATAAACTGTAGGCTATAAACTATAAGCTGTAAGCTATAAACTGTAGGCTGTAAGCTGTAGACTGTAAACTGTAAACTGTAAACTGTAGACTGTAAACTGTAAACTGTAAACTGTAGACTGTAGACTGTAGACTGTAGACTTTAGACTTTAACCTTTAAATCCCTCTTCGCTACAAATGCGTGAATAAACCTGTATTATTTTTATTTGTGTTTTTCTTTTCCATCACCCAGCTTGACCACATATCTGAGAAGTGAATAAGGAGCGTGAAAGGATAGGGAGATGACCTGATGTCTTCCCAGGAGGGGACGAAGGGGCCGTCGTGGTAGGCTATGGCCTGCATCTCTTCTTTTGTAAGATCCACGAATTTTGAAATCAGCAGAAGGCTTTTATGCGCGCCTGAAAAGGCGAGCTGTTCCTTGTTCCAGATGTAGGGTTGGCGTTCTTTGTCGTAGCCTTCATTAATAATATATGTAGGGCTGCCGAAGCCGTCTGTGGCCTTGTGAGCGTCGTGGAACAGGGCGCACAGTATTACGGGCCCGTCGTCCTTTTCAGGGATAAGCTCTGACTTGAGTTTAAGGGCAAGGGAGCATACTGAAACCGAATGTGTCACAAGGCCGCCCTCGGAACACAGGTGGTATTTGGTGGAGGCCGGTGCAGAGAGAAAACCGTGTTTTTCAAGATAAGCGGCGAGTTCCTTCACGCCGGGTCTTGAGATAATCCTTTCAAGATATTCATCGTAGAGCTTTTTCACTTCAGGTTTAAGCGCCATAAGACACCCCCGGATTTTTTGTAAGAGTATATTCCTGCCGGGGCTCATAGTCAATAGTTTTATAAAGTGTGTCAATGCAAAGTAGAAATGTCCTATTCTCTGCAAAGTAGAAATGTCCTGTTTC
>CAYGHG010000025.1:0-28180 GCA_964349515.1 uncultured Spirochaetia bacterium | reverse complement strand
AGATAGACCTTCCGGCTTCCACGCTTTCCTCCAACAGCCGCTGTGATAGAACCTTGATTTCATCTTCCGTAAAGGGTTTAAAAGCGGGTATTTTCTTCAGAACCGCCGCATCAACCATTTCAGCCTCCTTTTGAAATAATAGTAATAACCGCCTGCCCGTAATGTTTCTGTTTGGTTATTTTTAAGCCCGGCGGAATCTCTGCAGGCGCCTCATCCACCGTGCTCTCCAGCACAAACAAACCGCCGTCTTTCAAAATATCACTTAACCCGGATGAATTCAACAGTTTTATTGGGTACCCGCAGTCATAAGGCGGGTCGGCAAATACAATATCAGCTTTAACCCCTTTTTTATAGAGCATTTTCAGCCCGTCTTCCCAGTCAGCTGAAAATACATCCGCCCTGCCCGCCGCAAACCTAAGCTTTGCCGCGTTTGAAGCTATGAGTTTTGCCTGTCTGTTGTCTATAAAATAGCATCTGGAAGCGCCGTTGCTTAAGGCTTCCAGCCCCATCGCGCCTGTGCCTGCAAAAAGGTCAACGCAGACACTCTCCGCGGTGTAGGGGCGGAGCATATTGAATACAGCCTGCCTGGTTTTGGCAAGAGTGGGCCTGACACTTATACCCTCGGGTGTTTTTAATTCTATGCCGCTGAAGATACCGCTTGTAATCTTCACCCCAAAAAACCGCGCAAACTCTTTATAACCACTTATTAATTTTCAGGGCGATATAAGTCCCGAGGCCGGCAACCAGCATAAGCCCCCACATTATGAAATTCCCTGCGCCGCCCATGGCAAACTCCGGCAGGGGCAGGTTCATTCCGTAATAGCTCGTGACAATTGTGAGAGGTATTCCTATCGTGGCAAGAATTGTAAGGCGGTGAATAAGCCTGTTAAGCTTTTTTGCGGACATTGAGTGGTATGACTCTATCAGCGAGGGGACCACCTCGCGCAGGATTTCCAGTGTTTCCTGCATGTTGACAAGGTGGTCGTAAACGTCGCGGAAATAGGCTTCGTTATTTTCCTTTACCGCGCTTATTTCCGATTTGCTGAGTTTGTTGACTATCTGCTTTTCCAGATTAATGTATTTCCTCATTACCAGGATGTTTCTTTTCTGCATCAGTATGTTTTCTATAATGTTTGTTTCGCGTTCTTCAAGAACCATGTCCTCGAGTTCGTCCACATTGTCGTCAAGCTTGTCTATCACGGGGTAATACTCGTCAACAATCCCGTCAACCAGTACGTGAAGGATTGAGTCAACACCCGCAGCCGCCATGGTCCTCGTCTTTGAGTTTACCCTGTTTATCGCCTTTTCAACCACGCGCACCCTGGCCTCGTGCATCGTGACGATAAAATTTCTGCCTACAAAAATATTGAGCTGTTCGGGCTTTACCTCGCCGTTAACAAGCCTTATGGCGTGCATGATGATAAGAGTGTAGTCGTCAAATATCTCTATTTTGGGGTGGTCCTGCTTCATTACGGAGTCTTCTATGGAAAGCGGGTGAAAATCAAACTGATCAGTCAGAAAATCAATTTCCTCTTCGGTGGGATCCTCAAGATCAATCCAGACTGCGCCGGATTTTTTCTTTATTGCCTTATATGCATCCGGGAAATTGTCCCTGCCCAGCACTTCCCTGCCTGTAAAAACATAGGCCCTGAGCATATCATAAGCCTTATTTTCTCTCGGCGCCGGACTGGCATTTGATGCAGAGTTTTGTGAAAGGAAGCGCTTTTAGGCGCTCGATGCTTATGTCTTTCGTGCAGCGTTCGCATTTGCCGTAATTGCCGTCTTCTATTTTTTTCAGCGCATTTTCCACATCTGTGAGCAGTTTCTTGTTTTTTTCAGTCAGGTCAAAGTGCAGCTCTTTTTCATAAATTGTAGTCGCAGTGTCAGCAACGTCGCCGGCATCGTGCCTGAAGCTCTCCGCGCTCTCCATATCGGCGGCATTTTGCCTTATCTCTGCGATTTTATCAACCTTCATCTCTTCAAGTATCTCTTTTAATTCTTTTTTTCTTTTTGCGTCCACTTTTAGCGTCTCCTCCACGAACAGCCTACGTAAAAGCTTTTACTTTTTCAGGCTCTTTCGCGTCTTTTTTAATTTTATGCCTCAAGTTGGGTATGTCAAGAAGCCCTCTTTTAAGCTCCATTGTCGTATTTGAAGCAGCCTCAAATTCCCTGTTCAAATAAAAGAAGCAGTCCCATGGGTCCACTTCCTCGCCGCATGTAAATAAATCTACTGCCGCATAACCGTATTCAGGCCAGGTGTGAATAGCAAGATGCGACTCTGCTATGACCACCACTCCACTGACCCCGTGAGGGTTAAATTTGTGGAAAACATCATCAACGACCGTTGCCTTCGCGTATTCTGCCGCTCCGGTCATCGCCTGTTGAATAAATCTTAGGTCATTTAGTTTCTTTTTAGCGCATCCGTAAAACTCAACAAGAATGTGTCTTCCCAAACTTTTCAACTCAGTGCACCCCCGCCTTTTTAAGGGTTTGAAGTTTATTTATCATAAAAGCCCCGGTACCCGGGGCCTTTCCTTCTTCCTGTTCTCTGTATGCTTTAGTTTTAATGCATTTAAAATATAAACCCATTCTTTTTTTTTGTCAATAAAATATTTGTTTTTTTAACCGTTTTTTTTGTTTTCTTATTGACAGCCTCTTGTTTTTTCGAAGAAAAATCCGGGCCCGGATTTCTCCGGGCCCGGCCGCGTTATATATAAGGGGTAACACGCATCATTTAGCTGAAAACTTAAAATTGAAACTTACTGCAAATTATTTTTTGTTCGTCGCTTCTTCCATCATCAGCAGGTGGTTCCAGCGCTGGTCCACAAATGCCTGGATGTTGTCAATTATTGCCTTGTTCTCCGGTTTCATGAAATGCTTAAACCTCACCTGGTTTTTCATGAACTCGGTAACAGGGACATTTTCCTTTGGTTTGTAGGTGATTTTGTACACGCCGTCTACAATCTCATACAGAGGCCATACCCTGGTCTCTACAGCAAGCTTGCCGACCTGCATGGTCTGCGACATATGGTAGCCCCAGCCCGGCACGCACGGCGAGTAGATGTTGATAAACTTCGGCCCTGTTGTGGTAAATGCCTTCTGGAACTTGCTTGTTGCGTCCGCCCAGTTTGAAACACAGGCCTGAGCCACATACGGCAGTTCGTGCGCGGCCATAATCTCCGTCAGGTTTTTGGAGTGCTCCGTCTTACCGGGCACTACTTTACCCGCCGGCGATGTGGTAGTGTGAGCCGAAAAAGGCGTAGCCGAGGAGCGCTGAACGCCTGTATTCATATAGGCATCGTTGTTGTAGCAGACATATAACATGTCGTGGCGCCTTTCCATGGCTCCCGAGAGCGACTGAAGCCCTATGTCATAGGTCCCGCCGTCTCCGCCCATTGCCACAAACTGTACCTTCCTGTCAAACCTGCCCTGTTTTTTAAGCGACTGGTAAGCGCCCTCTATGCCCGACGCTGTCGCGGCCGAGTTTTCAAAGGCATTGTGCAGAAAAGGAACTTTCCACGCCGAGTAAGGGAAAATCGTGGAGGTAACCTCAAGGCAGCCTGTCGCGCTGACAACCACTACAGGGTCCTTTGTTGACGAGAACATCTCTTTCAGGAACACAGGATAAGCGCATCCGGCGCAGGCCCTGTGCCCGCCTATAAAACGTACCTCTTCTTTTGCTGATTGTTTTGGTGCAGCCATTGTTTGGGCCTCCTTATTCTTTCACGCCGAGATATTTTACTTCTGACGGGTTGCACTTGCCTGAAACCGCGTCCCTGAAAACTGTCTTTATTTCTTCAATGTAAATTTCCCTTCCGCCAAGGCCGTAGATGTAATTATTCATCGGCAGCACAACACCGGCGTCAAACAGGCCTGCCTTTATTTCGGTCGCAAGCGGTCCGGCCTGGTTGCTCATTGATTCGGAACGGTCAAGCACCACCAGCGCTTTTGCCCCCTTTATCGCCTCGACTATTTCCGCAGCAGGGAACGGCCTGAAAAGCCTTACCTTTACGAGCCCCGCTTTGATGCCTTCCTGCCTGAGCTCTTCAATAGCGGCTTTGGAGGTGCCTGCGGTCGAGCCTAAGCACACCAGGATAACATCCGCGTCGTCAGCTTTGTACTTTTCTATGTAGCCGTATTCTTTTCCAAATGTCTTGCCGAACTCCTTTCCTATCTCCGCCACAACCCGGTGGGCATTTTTCATTGCCTCGTGCTGTACTTTTTTGTGCTCAAGATAGTAATCGGTAAGAACGATAGAGCCTACGGTTATCGGGTTATCGACATCAAGCACGTTGTAGAAGGGCTTGTACTCCCCGACAAATTTTCTTACTTCGGCGTCAGGATACATCTCAAGCCTTTCCATCCCGTGGCTTATGATAAAGCCGTCGGTTGACACCATAACAGGCAGCTGCACGTCCTTGTGCTCTCCGATCCTGACCGCCTGTATAAGCGAATCATATGCTTCCTGCGAGTTCTCCGCAAAAATCTGTATCCAGCCGCTGTCGCGCTCGCCCATTGTGTCTGAGTGGTCGCAGTGGATGTTGATGGGTCCGGAGAGCGCCCTGTTTACCTCAGCAAGCACTACCGGAAGCCTTAAAGCCGATACGATGTAAAGAATCTCGTGCATAAGCGCGAGACCCTGCGACGAGGTGGCGGTCATAGTCCTCGCGCCTGCTGCCGCGGAACCCAGACAGGCGGACATAGCCGAGTGTTCGGATTCAACTGTAATCAGGTTTGTTTTTACAAGCCCGTCAGCCACGAATGTAGAGAAAATCTGCATTATTTCCGTCGCGGGCGTTATAGGGTACGCCGCGCAGACGTCAGGATTGATCTGGCGCATCGCTTCTGACATTGCTTCATTGCCGGTGCGCGCTACTATTGTCTTTTCCATTATTGTGCGCCTCCCTTATATGTTGTGTTTTTCTTTTGCTTCTTTCAGGGAAATCATGAGTATAGCGGCCTTTTCCCTGAAGGTGGGGTTCTTTTCTCCGTCCCACGCGTCTATCTTTGCGGCCGGGTCAGCGGCCTTTATTTCTTTTATGACCTTTACCGATATCGGGCACTCTACAGCGCATACTCCGCATCCCTTGCAGAAATTGTAGTCATATGCGCCTCTCTTTCCGTCAGCCTCAACCTTAATTGAATTGTCGGGGCATACGGCCCAGCACATCATGCAGTGTATGCAGTTCTTTGACTGCCACAGAGGCACTTTTGAACGCCAGTTACCGGTGTGAAAGTGCTCCGAAGTGCCGCTCTGTATGACGCCGCCGTGAGGCAGGTCTTTCCAGCCTTTTATTTCCGGTTTCTTAACCATTTTTCTTAACCTCCTCATAAGCTGCCTTTATCGCCTTTAAGTTGCCCTCTATGACCTCGGGCTTGTTCTTGAATTTTTTTTCAAGCTTCTTTTTTGTATCTTCAATAAGGTGGTCTATTTCCATTATCCCGGTCGCGGCAATAAGCGCTCCCATCATAGGCGTGTTGGGTATCGGCTTGCCGATATTTTCCTGGGCTACCTTTGACGCGTCAATTACAACCAGCTTCCCTTTCCAGCCATTCAGTTTTACCAGAATCTCTTCCTTTTTATAAGGTGTGTTAACAACAAGTACGCCCGTATCTTCGGGCAGACCCTTTGTCACGTTTACGCTATCTATAAGCGTCTCATCAAGTACCACAACCGCGTTTGGAGCTATAACAGGCGAATGAATCGTGATTTCCTTGTCCGAAATCCTGTCAAAAGACGCAACAGGCGCGCCCATTCTTTCCGGGCCGTACTCCGGGAATGCCTGTACATACTTACCGGCTGTAATAGCAGCCTCTCCGAGAAGCAGAGCCGCAGTCTTCGCGCCCTGGCCTCCCCTTCCGTGCCATCTGACTTCCGTCATTGTCTGAGACATCTAACAGCACCTCCTGATGTATTTGAGTGTAAAAACATAATTGTATATCCGACGAGTAATTTAACAATGTAAAACGGTGTTCTGCGTCTTGCGGCTCTATTGCATTATGTGTAAATTGCCATTTGGATGCAGGACAAAACGACACTATAATATACCCAAAAGCCGGTAAGGTCAAGACAATTTAAGCTGAAAACTGAAAGTTTAAAGCTGAAAGTCTTTTTTACAAAGCCTTAAGCCCCGTTTCAGCGATGCTGCCGTAGTCACCAAGCGTCCAAGCCTCTGTATTGAACGATGCTTCCATGCTGCCGTAGTCCAACCCTCCGTATTTATCGATGCTGCCATGCCGCCGTAGTCACCAACCCTCCGTCTTCAGCGATGCTGCCATGCTGCCGTAGTCACCAACCCTCCGTCTTCAACGATGCTGCTATGCTGCCGTAGTCACCAACCCTCCTTATTTATCGATGCTGCCATGCCGCCGTAGTCACCAACCCTCCGTATTTATCGATGCTGCCATGCTGCCGTAGTCACCAACCCTCCTTATTTATCGATGCTGCCGTAGTTACCAAGCTTCCAGCCAATAATACATAAAGCCGCGCTTTCACGCGGCTTTATGTGGTGGCGGATTGTGAGGCTTTTAACCTCTTTTATAAAGAACTATTAAGACGGCCGGCTATATATCCGTCTATGATTGCAAGGTCGTGTTCTTTTATGATTATCATATCCAGGATCTTTTCGCTTTCAACTTCAGCTGCCAGCCTGCAAACTGCCCTTATTGGCCCGATTCCTTCAATTCCTGCTTCAACCATTATTAGTTTGTCTTCCTTTGAATCCATATCAAAAATAGCCTTCATAGAACGGCTGTTTATGGCTGTTATCCCTATCCCTTCTTTTAATTCAGTTCCTTCATTACTGCTACCTCCCAAAAATCTATATTTAAAATAACCCTTTGTTTTGTACATCTTCTGCTCGTCAAGGCCTGTTTTGTGTTCCATAGCGGCCTCCTTTTAGTCTTTTTTTAAGTATCTTGTTAGTATTAAAGCATATATTGTGCCATAGATAAAACAACGTATTATAAGGAGAAATCATAAAAATCTGACAAAATATATGTCCTTATAGGAACAATTGGCGCAAAAGGGACAATTAAAGGCGGAGAGTTGGTAACTACGGCAGCATAGCAGCATCGATAAATACGGAGGGTTGGACTACGGCAGCATGGAAGCATCGTTCAATACAGAGGCTTGGAGGCTTGGTAACTACGGCAGCATAGCAGCATCGATAAATACGGAGGGTTGGACTACGGCAGCATGGAAGCATCGATAAATACGGAGGGTTAGACTACGGCAGCATCGCTGAAACGGGGCTTAAGGCTTTGTAAAAAAACACTTTCAGCTTTCAACTTTCAGTTTTCAGTTTTAGCTGCAGCTTTCAGCTTTCAGCTTTCAGCTTTCAGCTTTCAACTTTCAACTTTCAACTTTCAACTTTCAGTTTTCAACTTTCTTCATTTTCCTACCACAAAAATCTTATCCTTCGCGTGGATTTTATCATCTCTGAATACTATGTAATAATAAATCCCCGGGGATATTTCCCTGTTATATCTGTTCCGGCCGTTCCAGTATGTAATCTGTGTATGCGCCTCAACCCTGTTTACGAACTCACCCGATACTGTGTATATTTTGATAATATCCAGAGGCTTTGTGTTGAGGAATCTCAGCGGGCCTCTTCCCGGATTATAGGGGTTTGGTATTACTTCAAAATAACCTTCAGGGTATGGCGTGGGAGTACCTGTTACAGTTGGCGTTACCGTGTGAGTCGTGGTCTGCGTGTATGTCTGCGAAGCTGTAGGAGTCTGAGTTACCGTCGGTGTAACAGTCGGGGTAAACACCCCGCAGGCGTATCTTAAGAAACTTATTTCAGGTTGGCCCATATTCATGTCGTGCCAGGCAACGCCCGGCTCACCCGACGGGCTGTGCGCCAGAGAAACCTGAAAATATCCTCCCGAGCCTCCGAAAAATCTCATACCTGATGTTCCCCACCCTCCCGCGTCTGCCCAGCTTGTGCCGTTCCATCTCAGGTAATAAATACCATCCTGACCATACCAGGCAACAGCCGGCATTCCGCCGCTCCCAAAACCAACCGACGGGCCTGACGAAGTATTTACTGCCGGCAGCTGCAGCATAGCCTGGCCCGCGCCTGTAATATCATTCCAGTAGCCTCCGGTATATGAAAGATGTGAAGGGCTGGAATTACCCGCTATTGAGGAAATAAAAGCGATATGCGGGGCTCCTGACAAAGAGAATGCCAAATCCGGCTGAAACGAGTCTGTCACCGCGGGGTTTGTGACTACTACCCCGCTGCCCGCGCCGTTCCACGACGCGCCGTCATACTGTCTGAACCTTACTTCAAAACCGCCCCCTGTCTTTGCCTCCTGCCAGGCAATGGCAGGCAGCCCCCCGGCTGATATCGCAAGCGACGGCCTTGTGCTTGCATGCGTGTTGTCAGTTATCATGGCGGAATCATAACCTGACCCGCCCGCGTCAGCCCACTGCGAGCCGGTCCATTTGAGGTAAAAAATATCCCTCACAGTATGAGTCAGATTTTCCGGAAAATCAGAGTATGTAATGTGGGGCAGCCCTGACAGGCCAAGTTCAAAGTCAAGGTTTCTTGCGTAGCCCCCGAAATTCACAGGCACTGAGATTTCATCAATACCTGTGCCCTCGCAGTCAACCCATTCGCTTCCGTTCCATTTCAGATAATAAGCCGTCCTCCAGCCGTCGCCGCCTGCGAGCCAGGCAACCGCCGGCCTTCCCGCTGTATCAAGTTTCACTACGGCTTCAGTGCAGTTCAAAGCCCATCCTGATATCATTGATGATTCAGTGCCTGTGCCGTCCGCGTCTGACCAGGCGCTGCCGTTCCATTTCAGATAGTATATTTTACCGCCTGATGCCCACGCAATATGCGGGTATCCTGCCTGGTCAAAAACAAGGGAGGGCTTCTCACCTGCCCCCAAAACCCTTGATTCAGCGCCAAAGAGGTCAGCGTCAACCCAGCACGGGTCGTGGTAACCGGTATATGCAGTAGGCAGGGGCGAAACAGTCATAGTCGGAGTCACCGTGCGCGTAGGCGTAAAGGTGGGGCTTACGGTGGGTGTTGATGTAGGCGACGATACCGCGTCATAGGTAAAAGTCGGGGTAACCGAGGGCGTCACTGTGGGAGTGCCTTCCGGCATCCAGCGGAGAAAATGTATTTCGTGGGGCTGCAGCAGGCCGCCCTCTGCCCACGCTATACCCGGATAGCCGTCAGCGTCAAGATCCAGCCAGGCCCACTCCGAGTTAAGAGGGCTTTGCGATACATTTATAAACGGGAACTGGCTTCCTGCCATATCAGTTACTGCCCCGCCTGAAATCCTTACGCACCTTATCTCACAGCTCTCTATAGCGCCGTCCTGCCATATAATTACGGGGTTTCCCCCATTGTCAATTTTCATAAAAGGCACAGCTGAAAAGTGGTGGGTTTTTGATATGTTTCTCTCAGCGAGCCCGCTGCCCGTGTAATCCACCCAGTTTGTCCCGTTCCACTTTTGGTAAAATATTTCAAGATTTCCAGGGGAGGCGTCTTCATATACAACGTGCGGAAACCCCGATGAATCAATATCACAACGCGGCCATGATGAGTATTTCGGGGTATTTGATATGTTTATTGATTCTGTCCCGGCTCCGTCAGCGTCCACCCATACCCCGCCTGCGCCTTTCAGCATGTATATTTCCCTGTTCTCTTCCTCCCCGTCCGACCAGAACACAAAAGGCACTCCCGAAGGCCCGAGCGCCAGAAATGCCCACGACGACGGATACGGAGTCGTGTGAATTATCTTACTTCCCGCGGCAGAGCCCTGAAGGTTGACCCATTGCCCGCCCTGCCGCCTCTGATACCATATGTCAGAGTAGGGCGGCTCTTTTTCATTTCCCTCGTGCCATACAACGTGCGGTATCCCTATGGCATCCAGGACAAAATGGGGGTGATGGGAATCAAGGGGCGAGTTTGATATGTTTATTGATTCCCTGCCTGCGCCGTCCGCGTCAACCCACTCACTGCCGTTCCATTTCAGATAGTATATCTCACGGTTTGATGAGCCGCCGTCTTCCCATACTATATGGGGCCTGTCAGAGGGGTCAATGGCAATTGAGGGATATTTTGATATCGTGCTGTTTTGCGAGATATTTATGGATTCCCTGCCGTGCCCGTCAGCGTCAACCCATGCGTAGCCGTTCCATTTGAGGTAAAAAATCTCCATATTTCCCTCTGATTCGTCAAACCAGGCAATATGGGGATGACCGAGGGAATCATAAGCAACAGAAGGCACATAAGAAGCGCCGTCGTTTTGGGAAACATTGCGGAAAACCTGCCCGCTGCCGGTGACATCTGTCCACCCTGCAAATAGAAGAGTATTCAATGACAATAACACTATAATAATCAAGCCTGATATTTTTTTTATTTTCATCATCCTGCCACAAAAAAAACAAGTTTACAATCTAAGTATCATCCAAATCCGCCGCAGTTTTCAATCGTCTGTTTCATCGATGCTGCCATGCTGCCGTCTTCTGCCATGTTGCCGTCTTCTGCCATGTTGCCGTCTTCTGCCATGCTGCCGTAGTTACCATGCCTCCGTATTTATCGATGCTGCCATGCTGCCGTCTTCTGCCATGCTGCCGTCTTCTGCCATGCTGCCGTCTTCTGCCATGTTGCCGTCTTCTGCCATGCTGCCGTCTTCTGCCATGCTGCCGTAGTTACCAAGCCTCCAACCTACCTGTCCTTCATCCACTGGTATTCCTTATAATACTGTTTTAGTTTCTGTTCGTCGGGTTTCTCTTCGTGATGTTTTGTGTTTTCACCTATCAAGTGTCCGATGCCGAAACCCGCGGCAGAACCTATAAGCGCGCCGAGAAGCGCCGAAGTAACGCCCTGATCCTTTTCAGCCGTTACGAGTCCGCCCATTCCGAAAATAACCATACCGCTGAACATGCCTATCATACGCGCCATAAAAACGTGATTTTCCTCTTTTACCTCTTTTTCAGTGAGTTTACGGTCACTGACCTGCATAGAGGCACAGCCAAAAACAGAAAAACAGAGCGCAAAAACAATTAAAACAGCCGTTAATTTTCTAATCATCGCGCACCCCTTTCTTTTTATACAATATAACATAAAAAAGGCCCCTGAACAAAACTACTTAAGGAGCGCACAGGGCCTTCTGGCGATTATGAAGTTAGCCCCTTTTTCTTTCAGCCTTTTTATAATAAGCTCCTTGAGTTCATTTACCTTAAACGGGTCAATCACGTCGACACTTACAGCGCCGAGCGCCTCAAGGACTTTTTCAACGGAGATGTTTTTACCGCCTCCGGATAAACTGTTCCCGGCGCCAGGATGCGGCTGCCGGCCGGTCATCGCGGTTGTCAGATTGTCGACTATTATGGTCAGCGCGTCCGCGCCGTTATAAATCATTGAAGCCGCAGCCTGCAGCCCGGAGTGCATGAATGTGGAATCTCCGATTACGGATACCACCGTCTCCCTGCTGTTTCCAGCCTTTACAAAACCGTGGGCATGGCTCGGAGCTGACCCCATGTCGATGCATGTCTGAAGAGCTGAAAAAGGAGGCAGGGCGCCGAGCGTGTAGCATCCGATATCGCCCATTACAGTTATTTTAAGTTCGGACAGTACTTTGAAAACACCCCTGTGCCCGCAGTCAGCACAAAGCGACGGCGGCCTGGGTGAAACCGGAATTTCGTTACAAGGTTCTTTTTTATCGTAAAACGCCTCCCGCAGTATGTCAGGCGAAAGTTCCCCTATGAGCGGCACTTTTGATTTGCCTTCCACTTTTATTCCCTCGGCTTTCAGAATATCCTCAATATAAGGTTCAAGTTCTTCCACAACATACACTGCACCGGCGTTTTCGCAGAATTTTCTTATTCTTTCAACCGGAAGAGGATTCAGCATTCCAATTTTAAAAACCGCTTTTCCGGGAAATACTTCCTTTACATAGTTATAGGCAACCCCTGATGTGATAAAAACCATATCCCTCTCCCCCGGTTCTTCCCTGTTTAAATCCGTTTCTTCCGAGAACTTTTTAAGCTCCGGCTGTTTGTTGACAAGCACCACCCTGCGTTTTTTAGCGTTAAGCGGCATCATGGTATATTTTTCCCACGGAACAGAGGGGGCTTTCTTTACCGGCGAAAACTTCAGTGATTCATCAATATTAACCGGTGATTTTCCGTGCGCGAGCCTTGTCGTAATCCTGAAAAGTACCGGCAAGTCAAAACGCTCGCTGATTTCAAAAGCCTTTTTGATGAATTCAACCGTTTCCTGCGAATCAGAGGGCTCTATTACCGGAACATATGAAAACTTCCCGAGATATCGGTTGTCCTGCTCGTTTTGCGAGCTGTGCATGCCGGGGTCATCGGCAGATACAACCACAAGCCCTGCGTTAATCCCCGTGTAAGCCAGCGTCACAAAAGCATCAAAGGCAACATTTAAACCCACATGCTTCATGGTCACAAGCGCCCTCGCGCCGCCGAGTGACGCGCCCGTTGCGGCTTCAAGAGCCACCTTTTCATTTATTGACCACTCGCTGTAGGGGCCTTCGTATCTTGAAAAAGCCTCCAGTATTTCAGTTGACGGTGTGCCGGGATAGCCTGATCCGAAAGAAACACCCGCCTCCCACGCGCCGCGGGCGACAGCCTCGTCCCCTGATAAAAGCACTTTCCTCATAATTTATACACCTGTCCTGCCGACAGCAGCACCACTCCGTTTTCCGTCAGTTTTTTAGCGGCGCTTTCCGCATCCTCAACCCTGAACACCATCACGGCATTGTTATTGTTTTTTTCCACAAAAGCATACATGTACTCTATGCTTATGGCCTGTGCTTTAAATACCTGCATGACTCCGTTCAAACCGCCCGGCCTGTCGGCAACTTCCACCGCTATGACTTCCGTTTCTTTGACAGTGAGCCCTTTTTCCTTTAATGATTCGGCCGCTTTGTCAGGCGAATCCACTATCATGCGCAGCACCCCGAATTCCGAAGTATCCGCGAGCGACAGCGCCCTGATGTTCACTCCTGATGACGCCACCGCGTCAATTACCTCGGCGAGCCTGCCTTGCTCATTTTTTATGAATATCGAAAGCTGTTTTACTTTCATGTACGCCTCCTTATATCTTTCTTTTGTCAATTATTCGTTTTGCTTTTCCTTCGCTTCTCTGTATGCTTTTAGGCTCTACAAGGGTTACTTTTACGCTTATCCCGAGCACCGATTCAATCCTGGATGCTATCTGCCTGCGCATTTTTTCCAGTTCCTTGACTTCGTCGCTGAAAATCTCGGAGCTCACTTCAACCTGTACCTCCAGTATGTCCATGCCGTGCTCCTCGCGGTCCACCACTATCTGATAGTGCGGCTCCACGCCTTCAAATTCCATGATGACCATCTCTATCTCGGACGGGAACACATTCACCCCGCGTATTATCAGCATATCATCGGTTCTTCCGCTGATGCGCTCCATTCTGACAAGCGTCCTGCCGCAGCCGCACGGCTCGGTTATCAGCCGGGTTATGTCTTTTGTCCTGTATCGGATAAGAGGAATCCCCTCTTTGGTAAGAGTTGTAAAAACAAGCTCCCCTTTTTCACCCGGTGCAGCCTGCTCTCCTGTTTCAGGGTTTATGATTTCCGGAAGGAAAAAATCCTCAAAAATGTGCAGGCCCTTTTTTTCCAGGCACTCCATGGCAACCCCCGGCCCTATTATTTCGCTTAATCCGTAAATGTCAAGGGCATCAATGCCCCATATTTCTTCTATCTCCTTACGCATGTTTTCCGACCACGGTTCGGCGCCAAAAATACCTGCCTTAAGTCTGACCGAAGACCTGTTTGAACCCGATTCTTTCAGCGTTTCAGCAAGGTTCAGCGCGTATGACGGTGTGCACGTAAGTATGGTGGAGCCAAAATCCTGCATTATCTTAATCTGCCTCGCGGAGTTGCCGCCCGACACCGGTATGACTGTAGCTCCCAGCTTCTCGGCTCCGTAATGCACGCCGAGGCCGCCTGTAAACAGCCCGTAACCATAAGCATTATGCACTATGTCTTCCCTGTTTGCCCCTGCCATGGATATGGCGCGGGCCATTACAGAGGACCACAGCTCTACGTCATTTTGGGTATATGCCACAACCGTCATCCTGCCTGTTGTCCCGGAAGAAGCGTGAATTCTTACAAGGTCCTTCATTGGAACCGCAAAAAGCCCGTAAGGATAATTGTCCCTAAGGTCATCCTTAAGAGTAAAGGGCAGTTTTACAACGTCGTCAACAGATTTAATATCCCCGGGACTGACTCCCGCCTCGTCAAACTTTTTTTTATAAAAAGGCACTCTTTCATAAACATAGGCTGATATTTTCGCGAGCCGTTCACCCTGCAATTTTTTAAGCCCGCCCCTGTCCATTGATTCTTCATCGCAGTAAAATTTCATTTAACCAGTTCCTTTCCGCGCTCAAAAGCCGCGCAGTTTTCATCAATTAGTTTTTTCAGCCTGTTTTTAAGCGCCGCTTTGTATTCGCCTGCCGTAAAACCCAGCCCGGCGCACACCGCGCCTGCCATGACCGAACTTAACAGCCTCGCGTCCCCGCACTTTTTTGCCTCATCAGAGGCGTCTATGAATTTTATCTTTTTCCCGGCAAGAAGCTGTTTTGCATCGGGGTAATCTTCCATTGATTTCAGAGGCGCAGGCTTAATTCTAAGCGTGTTTGCGACAGCAAAAGTTTCAGGATTCATCCACGGCACCCAGCGTATCATTTCCATTTCTTCAAAAGAGGCTATGTGGGTTATCTCGAAACGGCAAGGAACTGGCGAATACACCTTTTCCGCGGCCCTGATAAAGCTTGAGACCACCCCGCCGCGCTGCGACATTCCGTGAATTTCCGATTTCTTAACATCAAAGCCGCGGCCAAGCAGCATGTCTGATATCACATCAGAGGCAAGGACTATGCCCTGCCCGCCGACGCCTGCCAGAAGAATATTATATTTTTCCATGTCATCTCCGTATCATTTAGTGGATTTCATTTTAAACAAAAGGCCGCAAAACAGCAAGTTTTTTCAAAAAATCCGCGGGCTTAATGATTTGAATGGTTTTGTATTTTTTTAATTCAAGCAGGTGTTTGTCCCCGCTTATTATGTACCGCGCCTTTTCCCACAGGGCGCACTCAATTATTCTATTGTCTGTTTCATCGGTTTTTACGGCATTTAGTTTTATTTCAGGCTTTGACACAGTCATAAAGCGCGATATAAAATTTATATTTTCTCCGACATCATCCCTCTGCCATAAGAATTTTTCCATAAGCACACGGGCGTATTCGGCAAGGATGGCCGTGGATACAATCAATTTAAATTCCTTTTTTATCGCCAATTCAAATATCTCCCTTATAATGCCCGAAGGGAAAACAAATGCCGAAATCAGTACATTTGTATCAAGAACGGCTTTTCGCGCGGGTTTTTCCACGTTTTACCTCATGAACCGCCCTGTCAATGTCTTCTTCGGTGTAAATCCCCGCTTTAGCCGCTGACAATGACATCTTTTTAATCTGGTATTCATACTCTTCTTTAAGAAGATACTCATCTAAAGCGCGTGTAACAATCAGGCTGTAATTAGCCGCGCCTTTTTTCTGAAGCCTGTTCATTCTCTCTGCAATTTCCACCGGAATAGTAACACTGATCGCCTGAGTGTTTCTCACAAATCACCTCTCAATCATATTATTCAATATGATTATATCATATCATATTAGGTTGTCAAGAAACCCGAAGGCAGTTCTGACAGCAGCACGACTCTCTTATCCCTGAATATAAATTCCATCTTAGCCGCGTGAAGCATCTGCCCTGCGGGCACACTGCCGTTTTTGAATAATTCTTTATCTTTCCCGGCATCGCCGTACACCCTGTCTCCGGCTATAGGGTGCCCGATATACTTCATATGCGCCCGTATCTGATGCGTCCTGCCTGTTTTTATGACCACCTTCAACAGGGTGGCTTTTTCATTTCCCGATACTGGTTCATAAAAAGAAAGCGCCTCTTTGCCTCCCAATCCTGCAGTGCGGCTTTTCGCACCGTCTCCGCCGCCTGATATTTCAGCCTCAATTTTCCCCGGTTTTTTTATGACGCCGTGCACTACGCAGGCGTATTCCTTATAAACCTGCCTGCTCTTTACCAAAAAAGAGAGTTCAGACGCCGTCTTCCTGTCAAGCGCGAGCAGCACTATTCCTGACGTATCCTTATCAAGCCTGTTTATGATATGAATATGCTTTGTTTTAAAGGCGGCAACAGCGGCATTTAACAGCGTATTTGTTTCGCGGTGTTTGGTGGGGTGGGTTATCATTCCTGCGGGTTTGTTTACCGCCGCGAATCCCTCCCCCTTATATACTGCTTCCAGAGGCGCGTCATATGCGGGGGCTTCTGCCTTTTCCTTTATTAAAACATCAAACTCCACGTCGTCGCCGTTTTTGACAGATTTATGATGCTTGTTCTGCACGACTCCGTTCACGCTGACCAGCCCTCTTTCAATCATGGCCCGCGCCTCCTGCCGCGTGACAGAAGCTGCAGTCTTTATGTAATTATCAATTCTGATTTTCGTATGGGATGAAACCCTGACCAATCTGCGTTTTGTTTCCATTTGTCCGCCGTTTATATTAGGAGTTTTGCATGCCCTGACTTTCAATTTTACACTTTCAGTTTTCAACTGTTTTAAACCGCTCCCTTTCTCACAACCGCCCTTGCGCCCTGATGATTCGCGGTTTTCGCCATGAGCACAAGTTCCTTTTCTCCAAGATTCATCCCCTTACCCGACTTTACAAAAACCGAGAGCGCGCCTGCCATGAAAGCATCCCCTGCGCCCGTAGTATCCACAGGTTTTACTTTTTCAGCCGGAGCGGTTATCCTGTAATCGCGCAGGTAAATCTCACACCCTTTGGCGCCTTTGCTGACAAGCACAAGCTTATTTTTACCGAAAACCCCCTGCGCATGCCCGCGCGTTACCTTTTGCCCGTAGAGAAACTCAAATTCTTTGTCGCTTATTTTTATTATATCCGCATATTTAAAATATTTTTTTGTAGCTTCCCTTGCCCCGCCTGTCCTCCCGCACCACAAATTGAGCCTGATATTGGGGTCAAAAGAAACCGCCATTCCCGTTTGGGAGGCGGCCTTAACCGCCTTAAGGGTTGCTAAAGCTGATTTTTTTGCCATCATGCTGATGGAGCCAAAGTGAAGTAAACACCCATTTTTTAATACCGCAGGCTTTATGTCTTCAGGTGAAAGTTCAGCGTCCGCAGAAGGAGCCCCGTAAAAAGAAAAATCTCTCTCGCCGTTTTTTTTAAGAAATACGAATACCAGGCCTGTTTTATGATGAAAATCTTTTTTAACGGAAGAGATATCTACTTTGTTCTTTTTAAGGAAAGAGAGCAAAAAACCGCCCAAAAAATCACTCCCCACGCGGGTTACCAGGCGTGATTTCACGCCAAGACGCGAGAGATTAACCGCCACATTTGCCGGCGCGCCGCCCGGCCGCAACAC
Source organism: uncultured Spirochaetia bacterium (assembly GCA_964349515.1). GTDB lineage: Bacteria > Oederibacteriota > PGYV01 > PGYV01 > CAYGHG01 > CAYGHG01. The sequence goes on along the minus strand of CAYGHG010000025.1, from coordinate 10,704 downwards.
ATGCCCTTTACCCTCAGGCACAAAATCCGCAAGCGCCTCACCGAGGCAGATAACAGTGTTTGAAGGCATGGATAAAAGTAACCTCCGTTTTTAAGTTAATTAAACAGAAGACAAAAGATAGTAGACAGAAGTTAAAACATCATTATGTATTATGCCGTTACGCCCTTAACTTCTGTCTTTTGTCTTCTGTCTGCATTTAGTTTTCTTTAGTCTTATTTAGTCTTACCTGTATGTATGATTTGCCTCTTCTACAACCGCCATGGTCTTCTGCGCTATCATCAGTTCCTCATTTGTCGGGACTACAAGCACTTTCACTTTGGATCCGGCAGAAGTAATTACTTTTTCCCTTTCTTTTGACTCATTGGATTTTTTATCCATTTTAATCCCCAAGAACCCGAGCGGAGCAAGCACCTGTTCACGGACCTTCACTGCGTTTTCCCCTATGCCGCCCGTAAATATGACAGCGTCAAGCCCGCCCATAGCGGCGGCGTAAGAGCCTATGTATTTAGTAATTCTGTAGCTGAATATGTCAATTGCATACTGTGCCCGCGCCACGCCCTTCTCAGCCGCACCCATTATTTCACGCAGGTCATTGCTCACGCCTGAAATACCTTTGAGCCCGCTTTTCTTGTTTAACAAATCGTTCATTCCCTTAATATCCAGATGCTCCTTTTCCATAAGGAAAAGCACTACGGCCGGGTCCATATCGCCTGTTCTCGTGCCCATCACAAGCCCTTCAAGAGGCGTTAAACCCATGGAAGTATCCACCGATTTGCCGTCTTTAATAGCGGTAATCGAGGCTCCGTTGCCAAGATGGCAGGTTACCAGTTTAAGTTTTTTATAATCCTTTTTCAATATTTCAGCCGCCCTTACCGAAACATACTCGTGGGAGGTGCCGTGAAAACCATATTTTCTCACGTGATAGCGCTCATAGAGCTCATAAGGAAGCCCGTAGATGTATGCCTCTTTCTGCATTGACTGGTGAAAAGCAGTGTCAAATACCGCGACCTGAGGCACGCCGGGCATTATCTTTTCACAGGCTTCTATGCCTGCAAAATTCGGCGGATTGTGAAGCGGCGCTATTTCAAAACAATCCTGTATTACCTCTTTTACACCCTTTGTAATAAGCGCTGATTTGGAGAACTTTTCACCGCCATGAACAACGCGGTGCCCCACCGCCTCAACCTCAATTTTGTCCTTAAAAAGCCCTGTTTTCGGGTCAATAAGAGCCTTGGTAACATAATCAACAGCCTCTGTGTGGTTTTTGGCCGGGACTTTTTTGGTTACCTCTTCATCCTTTTTCATCTTGTTTGTCCTGAAATGTAGCACGGATTCCTCGTGGCCTATTTCCTCAACCGAGCCCTTTGCCAGCACCGTATAATTCTTGCTTGCCATATCAAAAAGCTGGAATTTAAGCGACGAACTGCCGCAATTAATGACCATTATCTTCATCTTGCGCCTCCCTGTAGGTTTTGTTATTTTATATGTAAGCACTCATCTCATTCCTTTATTTTGATATCTGCAGCCTTACGACATTTATTGCAGCCACATTTACTATGTCATTCGCCTTGCAGCCGCGCGACAGGTCCGAGCATGGCTTTGCAGTCCCCTGATATATCGGCCCGTAAGCCTCTGCCCTCGCGAGCCTCTCGGTAAGTTTATAAGCGATGTTGGCGGAATCCAGATCCGGAAAAATAAGCACAGTAGCCTTGCCGGCAACATCAGAACCCGGCGCTTTTTTTGCGCCGACCGCGGGAATAAGCGCCGCGTCTGCCTGCAGTTCTCCGTCTATCTTAAGTGTCGGGTCTTTCTTTTTTGCTATATCAAGGGCGCGGGTTACTTTGTCTATGCGGGCATGTTTCGCACTTCCTTTTGTAGAAAATGAAAGCATCGCGATATTTGGCTCTTCACCCATCAGGCTTCTGTAGGTATCACCCGTGGTGACCGCGATATCGGCAAGCTGCTCGTCAGAAGGGTCTATCACAAACCCGCCGTCAGAGTAAAAAAGCACCCCGTCTTTGCCGAATGATTTGTCGGGAAGTATCATTACAAAGAAACTTGAAAGTGTTTTTATCCCTTCTTTCATGCCTATCAGATAAATAGCCGCACGCGAAACTTCGGCAGTGGTATATACCGCCCCTGCAACAAATGTGTCGGCAAGCCCGCGCCTCACCATCATGCCCGCGTAATACACCGGCTTCTTCATGGTTTCAAGAGCCTCAGCCTCTGTCATGCCTTTTGCTTTTCTTAATTCATAGAATTCCTTTGCGAAAGATTCTATTGAAGGCAGGTTTATCTCGTCGATTATCTCAACTCCGGAGAGGTCAAACTTGCCGGCTGCAGCGAGTTCCTGTATTTTTGCGGGATTTCCTATCATAGCGATTTTCGCTACTCCGAGAGCCGTTGCTTTCGCGGCTGCCTCGACAGTGCGCGGGTCATTTCCCTCAGGCAGGACGACCTTTTTCGGGGATTTTTTGGCTTTCTCGTAGATTTGTTCCATGAATGATGCCATATCAGACTCCTTTTGGTTATTGGATTTTAAAACTAAATTATTATAATTCCGAAACACCATTTTGTAAAGCGATATAAGGCGGGTAAGCTGAAAACTGAAAGTTGAAAGCTGAAAGTTAAAACTTAAGCGCCTGCTTTTTTCTTATGTCTTCTGTCTCTTGTCTATTAATTTATAGCTTATAGCTCATAGCTTAGTTTTTTTATATAGTCCTCCACTCCTTCTTCCAGGGAGTGAATCTTCACTGCATATCCTGCATTTTTGAGTTTGTCCATTTTCGCTTCCGTAAAATACTGGTACTTTTCCCTTATCTCCTCCGGCATGTCTATGTATTCAATCGCAGGCTCTTTACCGAGCGCTTTAAAACACGCGCGTCCCAGATCCGCGAACGAGCGGGCCTTGCCTGTGCCTGCGTTAAAAATACCATTTATGTTATTTTCATATACATAAAGCGTCATGTTCACGGCATCTTTTACATATATAAAATCGCGCAGCTGGCCTCCGTCTTCGTACCCTTCCCTGTGGGATTTAAAAAGCTTTAACTTCCCCTCTTTCATAATCTGCCCGTAGGCTTTGTGAACCACGCTTCTCATATCATCTTTATGGGCCTCGCCCGGGCCGTAAACATTGAAAAACTTTATTCCGGCTATTTTTTTTAAACTTCCCGTATTAAGCGCCCAAAGGTCCATGAGCTGTTTTGAATAGCCGTACATATTAAGAGGCCTTAAAACATCTGTTTTTGTTTCATCATCGTCAAAACCCCGGCTGCCGTCCCCGTAGGTCGCGGCGGAAGAGGCATAGACAAATCTTTTGCCGTTTTTCAGGCACCACTTTGCGAGTACCTGCGAATACTTATAATTATTTTCTACAAGAAAAGAGGCGTTTTTTTCGGTGGTAGAACTGCAAGCCCCCATATGTATTATGCCGTCCACAGAATGTTTAAGCGCAGGGTCGTCAAAGACCACCCTCTTTAAAAAACTTTCTTTTTCCTCATAATCCGAAAATTTCAGGCCGTTTAGATTTTTCCACCTGCCGTCGCAGCCCAGGCTGTCAACCAGATGGCAGTCCGTAACGCCCCTCAAATTAAGCTCCCTCGCTATTGCCGAACCTATGAAACCTGCCGCTCCGGTAATCGCTATCATGCTGAGGCTCCCTTTGCCCCTGACTTCAGGACTATTTTCTTTTTATACTTTTTTTCCATATCGCTGATTTTTTTCTTATAAGTTTTAGAAAGCTCTTTTTTAACCTCTTCCGTAAACATTACCGCCACATTTTTTTCCCGGCTCTTCTTGCATTCATATTTTATCTTTTTAAGCGCCCTTATACAATTGTTTTCCGTGGTAAAAACCCTTCCCCTGCCGCCGCAGCAGCCGCAGGGCTCAAAATAGAGGTCATCCGGCCTCTGAGACATGCGCTTGCGCGATATTTCCATCAGCCCGAATTCGCTTATGGGGGCGGTTTTAAAGTACAGCTTGCTCTTTTTCAACTCTTCATCCATGACCCTGCGCACAGCCTTCCTGTTTTCCTCCCTGTGCATGTCTATGAAATCCACCACTATCAGCCCGCCTATGTTCCGCAGGATTATCTGCCTGGCTATTTCTTTTGCCGCTGCAATATTTGCGGCCGTGATAGATTCTTCGGCATTCTCGCTCCCCTTAAACTTGCCTGAGTTAATATCAATCACCGTCAGAGCTTCAGTAATGTCTGTTTTTATGTATCCGCCTTTCTTAACCGAGACGATGGAGTTATATACGCCTTCCACCTGCCTCTCCAGCGCGTAGTATTCAAAAAGCGGGTCCGGCCCCTCATACAGTTTAAGCCTTGAAGCATCCCGGTTGTTTTCCGTCATATACCCCTTTGCAAGGCTGAAAATCTCCTCGGAGTCTGTTATCACGGCTTCCACCGCTGAATCCGCGAATTCACGCAGTACTGTTATCGCCGCTTCCTGCTCTTTGTAGAGCAGCGAACCGGTCCTGCCTTTTTTGTAGTTTTTCTTCACCTGCTGCCACTCTTCGTGAAGCCGTGCAATTTCGCTGACAAGCTCGCCCGCACCTGCAGAGACAGCCTGAGTTCTGACAATGATTCCAAAACTGTCGGCATATGTTTTTTTTGCCGTACTGATTATGTGTTTAAGCCTTGAGCGCTCCTTTTCATCGCTGATTTTTCTGGAAATTCCGATACCTTTTGAGTAAGGGGAATAAACCACATAATATCCCGGTATTGATATTTCTGTTGTAAGCCTCGCGCCTTTGGTGGCATAAGGTTCCTTCTGAACCTGCACCATGAGTTCGCGCCCTTTTTCAAATTCTTTGGGGAGCCCTGCCGGTTCATTTCCCTCAGACCCGTTTTCCGTCCGGATGTACTCCGCGCCTTCAGAATCAAAATAGTCCTCTTCCGACAAAAAGCCGGGCTTATCGTCGCCTATGTCAACGAATACAAAATTCATATTCTTGACGGTTTTCTGGATTTTGCCCTTGAAGATATTGCCGGCCCTCGCGAAAACCTTCCTTTCGGTAAAAAGATTTACAAGCTTCCCGTCTTCTTCAACCGCTATTGTCGTGTCAAAATCCTCCGAATTAATGTAAATTTTCTTCACTTTTCCTCCGCTTTCATATATTCCCTGTATATGTTTTGTAATATCCCGAGGGATATCATTATCACAAGAACCGAAGTACCGCCGTAGCTTAAAAGCGGCAGCGTAATTCCCGTAACAGGCATTATGCCCATGTTCATTCCTATATTAATAAAAACCTGTGAAAAAATAACAGCAGCTATTGCCGAGGCCATCATTTTACCGGCCCTGTTTTTTGAAAGTTTCGCTATCTTAAGGGCTTCCATCACAAGCATCAGGTAAATTGCTATGATTATAAAACCGCCAAAGAAACCAAACTCCTCCCCGATTACCGCAAATACAAAGTCAGTGTACTTTATCGGAATAAAATCCAGCTGGCTCTGAGTGCCCTGGGCGAATCCTTTGCCAAAGAGCATGCCTGAGCCCACCGCAATCTGCGACTGTATGACATTGTAGCCCGCGCCGAGAGGGTCAATCTCGGGGTTTAAAAACACCAGCAGACGCTGCTTCTGATAGTCCCTGAGAAAAAAATAAGCAATAGGCATAAGAGCGGCTGCCGCCAGTGTTATTATTCCCAGTTTCAGGGGCTTTATGTTTCCCATAAAAAGCAGTGTGTAAAGCACCGGAATCAGGTGAAGCACTGTCCCTAAATCCGGCTGTTTTAAAACGAGCAGCATCGGGACACCGGCTAAAAGTAAAATTTTTACTATATTTTTCCAGGTGAACCCCTCCCTGTGGTTTACCAGTATCATTCTGATTACAGCGAACGAAAGAACAATCTTTACAAATTCACTGGGTTGAAAACGCAGGGGCCCTATGTCGAGCCACCTCTGTGCGCCGAGCGAAGTATGCCCGACAAAAAGCACGGCTGTCAGAAGAATCAGGAAAAACCCGTAAATATAGTAAGAACTCTCCACCAGCCTGTTGTAATTGAGCCCTGCAAACACAAACAAAAAAACAGTTCCGATCCCGTACCAGGTCAGCTGTTTTATGAATAACGGGTTGACATCCGCGCCTGTCGCGCTGTATACGGCAAAACCACCCGCCGCCACCAGGAGAAAGGTAATACCCAGGAGGGCGAAATTGAGGTTTCTAAAAAAATTCCTTAAAATCTGCAGCGGCTTTATTCTTGAAAAAATTTTCATTTCAGCACCTTCAGATAGTATTCAAGCACTTCTTTCGCTATGGGCGCCGCCTGATCGCCGCCCCCGCCGCCGTGCTCCACAAGCACGTAAACGGAAATCTCCGGTTTCTCATAAGGCGCGTACGCCACAAACATGGCATGGTTCTCGCCATGCGGGTTTTCTACAGTGGCGGTTTTTCCCGCCACCCTGATACCCTGCACCCTGCTCTTTGCACCCGTGCCGCGGCCGCCGGATACCACCAGCCGCAGCGCCCTCTTCATAAGATCAATATTTTTCTTTGAAATCTTAATTTCAAATAGTTTTTTTGATTCTGTCCTGCGGACTATCTTCCTGTCGTCTGCCGTCACAGCCTTTAAGACCCTCGGGGTAACAGCATACCCGTCATTTGCCATTACATTTATCAGGTTTAATATCTGTATGGGCGTGGAAGTTATGTACCCCTGGCCGATGGACATCATAACGGTGTTTCCCGGAAACCACGGCGAACGGGCAACGCGCCTTTTCCACTCCCTCGACGGCACCACCCCGCCTTTTTCCCCGGGAAGGTCTATTCCCGTCTTTTCACCCAGCCCGAACATCAACGCATATTTGTGAAGCCCTTCAACCGTCATTGCAATGCCTGACTTGTAAAAATATACATCGCAGGACTCGGCTATGGACCTGTTGAAATCCACCCAGCCATGGCCCGAGCGGCGCCAGCATTTGTAAGGCCAGGTTTTTATCCAGTGTATGCCTTCGCACAGGTATGAAGTTGAAGGCTCGTTTATTTTGTCCTCAAGAGCCCCGCAGCCCACGGGTATTTTAAAAATGGACCCCGGCGAGTACAGCCCCTGAACAGCCCTGTTTGTTATGGGGTTGTCCTTGTTTCTAATCAGTTTTTTCCACTCCCTGGCATTGATTCTTCCGCTAAAGTGCATAAGGTCAAAATCAGGTTTTGAAACCATGCAGAGTATTTCGCCCGTTCTCGGTTCTGAAGCTATTACAACACCCTTTATTTTTTTTGATTCAAGCAGTGACTCCGTAAAACGCTGAAGCCTGGAATCTATTGTAAGCACAAGATTTCTTCCCGGTTTGGGGCTGATAGTTTCCATTATTTCTTTCTGCCTCCCCTGTGCATCAGTCAGGATATAAACAGCCCCGTCTTTGCCCCTTACTTCACGGTCGTAAAAACTTTCCACCCCGGCCTGGCCGATAATGTCTCCCGCGGAATACTTTTCAAAACGTTTCATTTTCAGCTGTTCTTCGGATACTTCACTGACATAGCCGAGCACGTGGGATGCCGCGTTGCCGTAATCATAGTGCCGTTTGGGCTCATGAAGTATCGTTATGCCGCTTATTTCATTTTTAATCTCTTCAAGAAAAGAAAGCTCCCTGTCGTCAATGTCCCTCTTAATCAGCACCGGTTCAAGTATGTACTCCGGCCTGCGTTTCAGCCTTTTTTCTATTTCTTCAGGCGCAAGCGAGATCATGGCGGCAATTCTGTTTACCGCAGTTTCCTGGTCCGCGTTTCTCGCGAAATGGTATGGTATGATACCGAGCATATATGACGGTTTGTTTGCCACAAGTTTTACATAATTTCTGTCGTATATTTCCCCTCGCGGGGCCTTAAGTTTTACAAGGCTGACACAGTTGTTCTCTGCAATTTTGCTGTAATGCCCCCCCTTTACCGCCTGAAGGTAAAAAAGCCTGCCTATCAGGATAACAAACGCGGCGGCGGCTATAAATCCCAGCACGTTAATTCTGCCGAGCGTTTTATATGTTTTTTTTATTTTGCCGCGGATTTCATTTTGAACCATCTAAAACTCCCTCTATAGTTGAAATCCGCAATTTTATAAACAAGCGCACCCGCTGCGGCCGTCGAGATTACGCCTGCAAGCGGCATCAGGGTAAAAAAATAAAAATTCCCCTTCCAGTAATAGAGCCATACCGCCGCCGTATAAACAACCGCCTTGACCAGGCAGGCCGACGTGAGTATAAATACCTTTGTGATAAAATTACCCTTATAAAGCGAGCCTGACATCAGCACAGCGCAAAACAGCGCCGCCGCGGCCGGAAAAGACGTAAGGCCGGGCATAGGCATAACACTAAGCTCGCGCAGTATATATGCAGAACATCCGAAAATGAATGCGTCGGCCTCGCGGCCCCTCAAAAGGGCGTAAACAGAAGCTATCATGATGAAATCTATGTGCCTGAACAACGGCCCCATAGCGTGCGCGCCCGAATCAAGCAGGTATGCGGCTATGAAAGCAGGCAATACAAGCAGGCTTTTAAATTTTATCTTCATTGCCGCCTCATATACTTATTTTTTTCTTAATATCAGCACTTCATCCGGCGCCTGAGTCACAGAAAAGGGCTTTACCGTAATTTTCATAGAAAGCCCTTCTGCCTTTCTGTCGATAGCTGAGACAGTTCCGATTTTGAGGCCTTCCGGAAAAGACCTGCCGATACCCGAGGATACGACAATATCACCGGCCTCCACATCCTCTTCTTTCGGAACGTAATTCATTTCGCAGGCCACTCCGCTGCCGGTCACAATGCCGGTAACCCGGCTGCGCTCTATCCTTGCGCTTATTGATGATTTGGCGTCATTTATGAGCTGCACCTTGGAGAACGAAGGCGAAACATAAGCCACTCTGCCTATGACTCCTGAGGCCGACAGCACTCCGTCGCCTTCTTCCACGCCGTCATCAGAGCCTTTGTCAACGGTGTAGTAGTATATGAATCCTTCGTCTGTCGCGGATATTACCGAGGCAACAGCCCTCACCTTAAGCGGCGATGTCTTTCCCGGGCGGAGCGAAAGAAGCCTTTTTAATTTTTCATTCTCGGCTTTTAGCGCCTGATTTTCCGCGTCGAGCGAGATGTTTTTCCGGGTCAAAACCTGTATGCCTGTTTTTGCGGCGGAAACGTACTTGATGGATTTGAATGTGTCTTTAACATAAAATACATAGTCTGAAACGGATTTGCTCACCCGGCCCGCGGAAGCCGCAAAAATACCGAGTTTGATTTCATTGGCAAGAAGGATAAAAGTGATAACCAGCGCAACGGCTGAAATAATCAGGGCGCTTTTCTTTGACAGCTTTTTTTTCATCTATCAGGCTATGTAAGTGTCGTCGCCCTCAAAGGAAAGCCTGCGCAGGACATCGAGCTGCTCTTCCAGCATTTTGCCCGCGCCCTTTACGACGCACTCCTGTGGGTTTTCGGCTATGTGAACCGGCACTCCCGTTTCTTCACGGATTTTCTGGTCCAGATTTCTTAACTGCGATCCTCCGCCTGTCATTACTATGCCCTTGTCTATGATGTCAGCCGCGAGTTCCGGTTTTGTCTGCTCAAGCGTGTACTTTATGCCTTCCACTATTTTATTCACCGGCTCTTCAAGAGCCGAGGCCATTTCTTCGGAAGAAAGTTTTATGGTGCGCGGAAGCCCTGTCGTCAGGTCACTGCCCTTTACATCCATTTCCGTGTTCTCTTCCATTTTTATGGCGCAGCCGATGTTTATCTTTACCTTTTCGGCCATTCTTTCGCCGATGTGAAGGTTGTAAGCTTTTCTGATATAATTTGTTATGGCGTCGTCAAACCTGTCGCCCGCTGTCCTGATTGAATTAAATACTACAAGCCCGCCCATTGATATAACCGCAACTTCAGTCGTGCCTCCTCCGATGTCAACTACCATATGACCTACAGGCGTTTCTACGGGCAGCCCCGCGCCTATTGCCGCTGCCATGGGCTCGTCAATTAAGTATACTTCCCTTGCGCCTGCCTGAAGAGCTGATTCCCTGACAGCGCGCTTTTCAACCGGCGTTACTCCTTTGGGAACTGATATAGCTATCCTCGGGTTTACCATGGAATGCCTGTTGTGGACTTTCACTATGAAATACCTGAGCATTTTTTCGGTAACGTTAAAATCTGCAATAACGCCGTCCCTCATGGGCCGTATAGCCTGTATTTCACCCGGGGTTTTTCCGACCATTGCCTTTGCCTGCTCTCCGACCGCTATTACCTCGCGGCCCTTGTAAAGCGCGACTATGGAGGGTTCTTTCAGGACTATGCCTTTATTTTTTATATATACAAGCGATGTGGCAGTCCCTAAGTCTATAGCCATGTCGCTTGAAAACATTCCGAGCAGGTAATCAAATATCATTTCTTATTTCCCCTTTCTTTTTTTCGGAGCAGCTTTTTTTACAGCAGGCTTTTTTGCAGCGGCTTTTTTTCCAGCAGGCTTCTTCGCAGAAGCTTTTTTGGACGAAATCTTAACCACAGGCGCGCTTTTTTCAGGCAGCGCGGCAGGGTCTTCTTTCTCTTTTTTCTTTCCCGGTATGAGTTTATCCGGGTCAAAATTAAACCACTCAATAGCCCCCTGAAGCACCACAAGCGCAATTAAAAGCACAAGAAGAACAACACCTAAAATGACTCCTGTCATAAAAACCTCCGGAAAATTAATTTTTAAATAAAAATGGTTGTAACGTTAAAAAGTATAACAA
>CAYGHG010000024.1:18139-28287 GCA_964349515.1 uncultured Spirochaetia bacterium | reverse complement strand
ATAAGGAACTGTGTAAACTTTTTAGAAGTCAAATTTGTTATAGATACACAATATATATTTATGATTTACATCGATATCATAATCTGTGTGTAGATAAATTATATTTGAATGAATTGTCTGCTAATTTGCGCAAGAAGGACAAAGAGAGGGTTGATGGAGATCCTTTTAAGAAACGTTTTGTTGGCGGACTTGATTTATTAATTATTGCCATGAGTTATGAACTTAGAAAAACCTATGCGGATGAGAAGAAAGATAGAATAATATTGTTATCAACGGATACAGGTTTAATTGAAGTTGCGAATAGTTTTTATAAAGAAAACAAATTAAAAAATATTAGTGCTGAAAATATTTTTTTCATCAAATAAAAAGTAACATAACCCGGACTTGTAGCAAACTGTTAAATAACGAGACAACAATTAAACGCGAATTGAAAATTGTACTGCACTACGATTACTCCGCGAGTCGGTAAAACCCAGTCAAATTCAGGGACAATTCTAATAAACTGCTGTAGTATAAATAAACTTAATAAATGAGCAACAAAATCTCATTACAATTCCGGTGCCTGACACCAAAATTGTAATGAGATTTTACTGGTGGGGTTCAGAGATTTTGGTGTTGTAGGGGCAACGATGGGAGAGAAAACAGGCAAGGCGGTAAGACTGAGCGGGAGCTGAAGCCGCCCGCTCTACATAAAATAAACAAATACAAAACTGCAAAGATGAAGTCCGGTTTTCGGGAGGGCACGGCGGCCCTCCCCTACATGGGGTTTTTAACCTTTGCACATCCAAGCCTCCAGGCGTCAGCCTTCAGGCGTTTTGTGTTCAAGTCCTGCCAAGCGTCCAAGCCTCCAAGCATCCAAGCATCCAAGCGTCCAAGCATCCAAGCGTCCAAGCGTCCAAGCGTCCAAGCGTCCAAGCGTCCAAGCATCCAAGCATCCAAGCATCCAAGCATCCAAGCATCCAAAACGCCCTCCACACCGTGCACTCATTTATGATATAATTACCTAAAATAACTCATGAGGTTATATATGCGAAAACTTCTTGTTTTAACGGCTGTTTTGGTTGGTTTGGCTTCACTGATTCATCCTGCAACACCCATGTTCCCCATAAACCTTCCCTGGAATGACTCATCAAACACCGCAATTGACTTAAGCTCCTTCATATACAGGAATATTAATAATGAAGGGTTTGTCACCACAACTCCTGACGGGCATTTTGCTGTCAACTCCGGGCGGATAAAGTTCTGGGGTACGAATACTACTTTTGAGGGTAATTTTCCTTCCAAGTCAAATGCTCCCGGCGTGGCGGCTCGGCTTGCGAAATACGGCTTTAATATTGTCAGGTTTCATCATATGGATATGTTTTCTATCTGGACCACGACGAATCCTGACAGGGTGATAAACCCTACGAAACTTGACCTTATGGATTATTTTATATGGGAGCTTAAGAAAAAGGGAATATACACAAACATAAACCTGCTCGTGTCGCGGCCTTTTAATCAGGGCACGGACCTGCCATCAGACATTAACCTGATATCAGACTGGAAGGTGCGTGATACGCTCGGTTTTTTTGACCCTCAGACGCGGCAGCTGCAGAAGGATTTTGCCCGCGACCTGCTGACACATGTGAACCCATATACCGGAAACGCATACATAAACGAGCCTGCAATAGCATTCATAGAAATAAATAATGAAACAGGCCTTACGCACGCTTACCTCAGCTCCCAGCTTGACCCTTTGCCGCCTCACTATTACGGGCTTCTTAATACTCAGTGGAATGACTGGCTGAAAAATAAGTACGCAACACACGCGGCGCTTCAGACAGCTTGGGGTGCTGTTAATCAGCCTCTTGGGGCAGAGATGCTATCTAACTGGAATTTTGCGGCAGGGACTCTGGCGTCGTGGAGCGCGGAGATGCATGGCGGTGCTGTTATTACCACTGCTGTTGAGACAGCAACAGCGCCCGGCGGGTTAAATGCCGCGCGTATTAACGTTACCACAGCAGGCACTCAGGGGTGGCATGTGCAGTTTAACCAGCCGGGCTTAAGCGTGACAACGGGAGTGCCGTACACCGTTACTTTTTACGCGCGGGCCGACTCAAACCGCACGGTAGAACTGTCGCTTATGATGGCTGACGGCACTTACTCCAATCTTGGATTTTCCGCGCAGCTCAACCTTACCACTTCGTGGCAGTTGTTTACATACACATTTACCCCCAACCAGAATTACCCGAACGCGAGGATTAATTTTGGCGGCATGGGATTAGCCGCCGGCGGTTCTTTTTATTTTGCGGGTGTTTCAATGAGGCAGGGCGGCCTTCTGGGGCTGACAGAGGGCGAGGAATTATACGCCGGTGGAATCAGTAACTTCATCCACACAGGCGGACCCGCGCGCACGGCAGAGGGCAGAAAAGACTGGTTCAGGTTTCTGCAGGAGACAGAGGAGGAGTACTGGACAGACATGCGTGATTATGTAGTCACGACGCTGGGCGCGAACCCTATCGTATTCGGAACCATAGTAGGCTGCTCCACGCCAAACGTGCAGTCTGTTTATGACGCCATAGACACACACTCATACTGGGAGCACCCGCAGTTTCCGGGCACTCCGTGGGATCCGGTGAACTGGCTGCTCTATAACAGGGCTATGGTGAACAGCCAGGCCTCTTCGACAATAGGAAGTTTGGGGGTAAAGGCAGTTCTTAACAAGCCGCTTCTCGTCACTGAATACAACCACCCCCACCCAAACAGCTACGAATCAGAGGCTTATTTCTTTCTCTCTGCTTACGGTTCTTTGCAGGACTGGGACGCTGTTTTTCCGTTTGACTACAATAGCAGTGACTCCTGGAACACACAGAGGATAGAAAGTTACTTTACTACAAGCCAGAATCCCGTAAAGATGGCGTCAATCATACCGGCGGCGCTCGCGTTTTACAGAGGAGACATAAAGCCTGCAAATCAGACGGTTGTTGTTCCTATTAATAAGGAAGATGAAATAGATGAACTCTTAACCGGCCGCGCATGGCAGCTTGTGGATGCCGAAAAAACAGGCGAGAGCCAGAAGACAACTTATATCCACAAGATGAGAATAGCGGTTGAGGGGCAGTCTGTGCCGGGCGGGTCTCTCGCGCCGGGCTCAACCAATACAACCGGGGATGTGATGGTCTCTGACACAGGCGAGATAACCTGGGATGCGTCTGTGACAAATGCCGGGTTTATCAAAGTGGATACCGAAATGACCAAGATGGTCTGGGGTTTTCACGGAGGACGCACTTATTACCTGTCAGGAGTAACAATAACCCCGGGTACGACAGTTACTGGCACATTTTCGTCAATCGCGCTCTCTGCACTTGACGGAGATTCATTTGAATCTGCCCAGAGAATATTAGTCACGGCGCTTGGTACTCAGTACAACACCGGTGCGCAGTTGTACCAGTACCCCAACACACCGATATCATTTCCGCCCGCAATTAACCTCGGTATAACCCTGCGAAACCAGTGGGGTACTTCGCCCACCCTTGTGGAGGGAATACCGGCGCAGTTCATACTGCCCTGCGATTACAATGAAACCACTGTCTGGGCTCTGGACAACACAGGGGCGCGCAAAGTAACAGTTACGGTTACAAACAGCGGCGGGTTCGCGGCATTTGGCATATCGCCGGGATATGAGTCGCTGTGGTATGAGGTGGTGGTAAACCACCCTGAGTACACACCTACGGTTACGTCAACTGTTACGCCGTTTTTTACGCCGACAATTACCCCGACAGTTACAATGACTTCAACACCGGTGCTTGGTGATATTTTGGACGATTGCGAGGCAACCGGCTCAAACATGAACTTATGGGGCGGCTGGTGGTACTCCTATTCTGATACGGGGACGACAATAAACGCTGCGAAGGAATATCCCGGCGGGCCTGTTACGGGTAACGGCGCATACAGGGCGCAGGGGACTATATCCGCAGGCGGCTATGCCGGCGCGGGCTCAAATCTTGCTCCGGGCAATGTGGAAATTGACATGACAGCCTATGAAGGTGTCAGGCTTTACATAAAAGGAAACGGGGCAGTGGTGCATGTCGCTATAGTGACGGGAAATTTTACCGATGTCAATGCGTATAACAACTGGGAATATTCTATTGTTACAACCTCTTCGTGGACGCTCGTGCAGATACCTTTCAGCGCAATGACCCAGCCTTATGCTCCTGCGCTTGATTTTGATCTGACAAGGGCAAAAGATATTCAGTTTAAACTGTCGCCTGCCGGCGCTTTTGACATATATCTTGACGACATAGAGTTCTATTATCCCGCGCCGAATACCCCGACAGTGACACAGACCGCAAGCCCGAGCCCGAGCGTGACAGCTACGAATACTGATACAGGGACTCCCACACTGACAGTTACGATGACTGCAACGCCGAGTGTTACGGCGACTGTAACAGAAACATCTACACCTACTCAAACGGCAACTGTAACAGAGACCTTTACAATAACCGAAACAGCCACAATAACAGAAACCCACACGGTCTCGCCCACGGTCACGCCTACTGTCACAGGCACGCCGCCAACGCTTACTGTAACGCCCACGGTTACTGAGTCTGCATCTCTTACTGTAACTCTGACCCCTACATTTACCATAACTGAAACCGAAACTCCCACATATACACACACGCAGACAGTTACACAGACAATAACAGAAACAATAACACAGACACTGCAGTCCACGGCTACAGCCACACCAACAGCTACAAGAACAGCAACCCCGACCCCTACCCGCACCCGCACAGTGGCCCCCACCGCGACAAGAACACCAACGCCCGCTGTAACCCCCACGCAGACGCCTGTGCCTGAGAGTTCTGTTTTAAGCATTACGCTTGCAGAGAGTTACCCCAACCCTGTAATAGGGCCTGTTGGTGCAAACGTGAAGTTTGACTACTGGCTCACAAAAACATCAGACAGCGTGAAAATAACCATATACACCGGCTCTTACAGGAAAGTAATGGAAAAGAAAATACCCGGCCCTGTACCTGCGGGCAGGAGCAGCGCGTTTGCGGATGTGTCAGGCTTTGCGCCGGGAATCTACTACTGGCAGGCAGAGGCGGATTCCGGCGGACAGAAAGCGCGCTCAAAGCCGCAGGTTATGGTGGTGCTGAAGTAGTGCGCATGCGGTATTGTATTATAAAAAATAAAGAGGGTATATCGGATAAATGAAAAGAGTAACAATGCTGGATATAGCGAAAAAAGCAGGCGTTACAAAAGCCACAGTATCGCTGGTTTTAAGCGGGAATAAAAGGATATCAAAAGATACAAAAACAAAAGTGCTGAAAATCATAAAAGAGTGCAATTTCATCCCGAATGATTCCGCGCGCAAGCTTGCGCTGGGCAGGACCAATACTATAGCCCTGATCGGGCCCAGGTTTGTAGGGCCTTTCATGTCCGGAGTATTGTCTTCCCTGGAAGAAAAAGCCGCAGGCACTGAGTTCTCGGTTCAGCCATATTCCACGATGCACAGCATAAAATTCAGGGACAGGATAATGGGTGAAATACTGTATGCAAGAAAAGCGGATGCCGTAATAATGCTCACATCCGCCCCCCCTGAAAGATATGTAAAGGAGTACAAAAGAGCCGGGCTTCCCCTGATACTGATAGAAAACAGGATGCCCGGGGCGCATTCCATAACGCTGGATAACCGCAAAGCCTCCTATGAAGCGTCGAGGTATCTGATAAAAAAATATGGTGTTAAAGCCGGATATGTGTCCGCGTCAATGTCTTGGGGAGCGGACAGCGAGCCTAACCCGACGGTAATGGAAAGGTTCAGAGGGTATAAGGACGCGCTGAGGGAAGAGGGCGTTAAGTTTGACGAAGGCATGACCGCTGAAGCGCCGGATTATTCTTTTGAGAACGGGATCGAAGCATTCAAAAAAATATACGGCTACGAAAAAAAGGTTAAAAGCATATTCTGCGCCTGCGGGGACGTTGCCGCTTACGGGGTCATGAGTGCCGCGGTAAAAAACAAGATAAAAATACCGGCACAGCTGGCGGTCATGGGATATGACGATATTTTTCCGCTTTCGACCGCGGCCGAACCCGGGATTACGACAATCACGCAGAATTTCAGGGAAATAGGAAGGATTGCTTTTGACATTGCTGTTAATGCTGCCGGTGGGGGGTATAAAAGAGACGTTGATATCCGCCTGGAGCCTGAAATAATAGCAAGAGGAAGCGCCTGAAAACCGCGGTATAAATTAATTTGACAAGCAGCCCGGTATGATGTATATTTGGTTAATCGGTTAACTTGATTAAACGATTAATCAAAATCCTCCGGCAGTTGTGGATGAAGGCGTGGCTCATGAAAAAAACCTTAATTGTTGTTTTCGCGGCGGTTTTAACGGCTGCGCGGCTCAGCGCGGCATATCTGGAACTGGATAACGGGACAGTGCATATAAAACTGGACCTTGCTTCCGGCGGCGCGATCAGTTACATATCTGCTTCCGGTTCAAACTACAACATCGTAAATATTCATGACAAGGGCCGTTACATACAGCAGTCATATTATGCGGGACAGCAGATAGACAGGATAGCCGAGGGGCAGTCGCCTTCCTGGTCTCCGTGGAACTGGAACCCGGTGCAGGCGGGAGATGCCGGGCTCAATGTATCGCCGGTACTGGCGTCTTCGGTGTCGGGAGGGCAGATATATGTAAAGGTCAGGCCGCTGCTGTGGGACATGACAAACGGCGAGCAGGCACAGGCCGACATGGAGCAGTGGGTGACCCTGGAGGGCAATGTCATACATGTAAAAAACAAGCTTACTTCTTTTCGCACCGACAGCCGCTGGACAGTAAAAGCGTGCCACCAGGAACTGCCGGCGGTTTATACCATAGGGGATCTTAACCATTTATATACATATGAAGGCTCAAGCCCGTGGACTAAGGCTGCTTTGACTGAAAAACATAATAGCGGGCCGCCGTGGGTTTACTGGAATACTCCGGAGCATTGGGCCGCTTATGTAAATGACAGTGATTGGGGGCTGGGCGTCTATTCAGCGCAGTGTACGCTTTTTGTCGGGGGATTCTGCCTGTGCGGCGCGTCGTCAAGGGCCGGCGGTGCTACGGACGGCGCTACGGGTTACATATCGCCCCTGATAACAGCTTCGTTTGACAAAAACACTGTTTTTGAATATGAGTATGACCTGGTGTTGGGCACGCTGGGCCAGATAAGGGACCATGTTTATTATAAAGAGGGAAAGATAACACCCACGCCTTCGCCGACGCCTTCGGTTACAAGGGAATGGTATTATCTCTCGGGCGCCGACGGCTGGACGCTGACGAACAATTTGAGCGGCAGCGTTTCGGGTTCCATATATACTCTCAACATAACAGGCAGCGATCCGTACATGCATTCCGGCAATAACCTGAACATAGACGCCTCGGTTTACAAATATATACGGTTAAGGCTGAGGAACGCGAACCCCGGCACGGGCGCGCAGTTTTTCTGGATAACAAACGCCGATACTGTGTGGAACCCGGCAAAGTCAACTGTATTCACCGTAAACGCGAATGACAGCGGGTATTCCGAATACGTGATTGACCTAAGCGCAGTTGCGGGGTGGACAGGCACGATAAAACAGCTCAGGTTTGACCCTGCGGGAACATCAGGACAGGTATTGCTTGATTACATAAAAATTGACCGGCTGCCCGGAATTACGCCGGGCAAAACCTACAGTATATCGGCCAAACACAGCGCCAAATGCGTTGATGTGTTAAACAACGGGACCGCGAACGGCGACAATGTGATACAGAACGCCTGCGTGACAGAAGCGGCGCAGCGATGGCTCGCTGAAGATACAGGTGACAATTATTACAGGTTTACGAATGAAAACAGCGGCAAAGTGCTGGATGTTTCGCTGTCAAATCCGGATAATGTGCACCAGTGGGCATGGGGAGGCGGGGAAAATCAGCAATGGAAAATAGACGGCACTGATTCAGCCGGGTATTACAGGCTGTCGGCAAAGCACAACAGTAAGGCGCTGGACGCAGAGGGCATATCAACAGCT
The DNA here is from genome assembly GCA_964349515.1 of uncultured Spirochaetia bacterium. GTDB lineage: Bacteria > Oederibacteriota > PGYV01 > PGYV01 > CAYGHG01 > CAYGHG01. The sequence continues at coordinate 20,246 of CAYGHG010000024.1, read as the reverse complement.
GACGGGGCGAACATACATACATGGAACTGGCTGAACGCTGACAATCAGAAGTGGGCACTCACAGAAGTTCAGTCCGCGACGCCCACGCCTTACATACCGCAGGGCGCCTCGCCCAGGCTTTCCATATATTCAGATACCTGGGCCGCGACTGACGCGTTAAACAGAAGCCTGCCTTCCTACGCGGCTGTTGGCGGCGAGAGGCCGGGCAAATACGTAGCCATGTTTTATTTCCTGTGGCAGGGGTATCACGGCGCCACAAATATTTACGACATTACAAAGATGATAGCAGCAAGCCCTTCCAATCCCGCTTACGGGCCCATAGGCGCTTTTCACTGGTGGGGCGAACCTGAGGCCGGATATTTCAGGGCAGGCGACCCGTGGGTGATACGCCGCAACATGGCCATGCTCGCGAATGCCGGAGTGGACGTGATATTTTTTGACGTGACCAATGCCGTTACATACATGGATACGGTTGAAAAAGTTTGCCAGGAAATAACTTACTTAAGAAGCAGGGGCGTGCCCGCGCCTTATGTGGGGTTCCTGACAAATTCAAACCCCGTGGTTACCATACAATCCGTGTACGATAATTTTTACAAGCTGAACAAATACCCCGGCCTGTGGTTCAAGTGGGATAACAAGCCGGTCATGCTGGGGAAAATTGACGCGGGACATTCTTCGGAGATAGTCAATTTCTTTACGTGGCGCTATTCATGGGCGTGGACAAATACTCCTGCCGAGGCCGATCACTGGCAGTGGATAGACACTTATCCGCAGGATTACGGCAGGGACGCGGCGTGGAACAAGGAGGAAATACCGGTATCCCTGGCATCGCATCCTACGAACAACATTGGCAGCAGCTGCCTGAACGGGGCTATGCCGCCGCGCGACCAGTACAAACTCACTGCTTATACGGGTCAGGGCAGGCAGTTTGGCCAGCAGTGGCAGAAGGCGCATGAGGTTGACCCTGCGCTGGTTTTTGTGACCGGCTGGAACGAGTGGGTGGCCCAGAGGTTTGTCAGGGAAAACAACGGGGCGCCGGGGGAATTTATGGGGGAGTACCTTCCCAACGGAGGGACCTATTTCGTTGATTGTTATAATCAGGAATACATGAGAGACATAGAGCCCATGAAAGGCGGCCACACTGATAATTATTATTACCAGCTTGTGGCGGAAGTCAGGAAGCATAAGGGGGTCAGGCAGCCTGCGGCAGCGTCAGCGCCTGCGGCAAAAACAATAGACGGTATTTTTACGGAGTGGGGCGGAACTGCGCCTGTTTATAAGGATATAGAGGGGGATACGCTTCACAGGAATTACGCGCGCTACGATAATGCAGTGAATCTGACCAATACAACGGGCAGGAACGACATTATAGAGGCGCGCGTATCCTGTGACGGCGGGAACGTATTTTTTTATCTGAAAACAGCAGCGAATCTTACTCCCTATACAGACAACAACTGGATGCTTTTATTTGTTGATGCGGATAAAAATAAGGCAACGGGCTGGCAGGGATATGATTATGTGTTGAACAATGGCGTTGTATCAGGGACGAAAACCTCCTTAAAAAGCTGGAACGGTTCTTCCTGGCAGGCGGTAAGTTCAAATATTGATTACGCGGCTTCCGGAAATCAGATAGAAATAAGGGTGCCAAGGAGCCTGATAGGAAAAACAGCCACAAATGTGGGGTTTTATTTTAAGATAGCGGACAACATGCAGGCGTTAAACGACGTTACGCAGTTTTTTGTAAATGGCGACGCGGCGCCTGACCGCAGGTTTAATTACGAGTATAATAATACCTGCCCTTATATCAATGCAACCGCGACTATGACCGTAACCAGGACTGTAACCAGGACCGCGACCATGACCGCAACCAGGACTGCAACCAGGACCGCGACCATGACCGCAACCAAGACCGTAACCAATACCGTAACCAAGACCGTAACCGGGACAGCGACAATGACTGCGACCATGACTGCGACCGGAACCGGAACCGCCACCAGAACCGCGACAATGAGCGCGACAATAACCGCAACCGGAACCGCAACCGGAACTGCGACCGGAACTGCGACCGGAACTGCGACCGGAACTGCGACCGGAACTGCGACCGGAA
>CAYGHG010000024.1:10521-18039 GCA_964349515.1 uncultured Spirochaetia bacterium | reverse complement strand
CTGCGACAATGACAAATACGGCAGTGGTGCTGAGTGCTACTCCTACGCGGACAGTAACAAATACAATGGCGGCGCCAAGTGCGACACATACATCAACGAGTACAACCACATTTACTTCCACACGCACACAGACAGTAGTACCCTCAACATTTACAATTACTCCTACATATACCGCCACACCCGTGGAAGACGGAGCAGTTTTCAGAATAACAAAAACAAGCACAAATCCAAACCCAGTCAATATCTCGGCGGGTGACAGCTTAAAAATTGATTTTTATCTGACAAAGCGGTGTGCAAAGGCTTCGTTTGTTATTTATACGCGCGCTTTTAGAAAAATTTTATTGCAACAAAAGCAGGGGCCTTTGAGCGCCGGTGATAATACAATAGAAATGGCGGGTACTGCGCTGAGAAAGTTAAGCCCGGGTATTTATTACGGTCAGGTTACGGCTGTGGACGAAACAGGGCAGACTGTAAAAGGCGGAGTCGTTACCCTGCTGTTATTAAAGTAATGTGATATTATCAGGAATTGTGTGTAATTAATAGTGATAATATATTGTAATTTAGCATCTCCATCCGGGAGAGGGCTTAGGTGGAGGCGTCTTTTAAGCACAAAACTACGCCCCCTCACCTAACCTCTCCCCCGTCAGAGGTGGAGAGGAAATCATATTACACACTAATGTGAACAGTATCAAGTAATGTAAAAAAGTTTTAATACCCGGTTCAGTGGTGTATAATGTCTTTCAGGAATAAGGATTTAGCCCGGCAGATTATTATACAGGCTTTGCGAAGCCGAAATGAGAGGGTTTTTGATGAAAAAGACTACAATAAGGGATGTGGCGGAAGAAGCGGGGGTTTCATACGTTACAGTTTCAAATGTAATAAATAACAAGGGCAGAATGGCGGAGCGCACTAAAAAGAAGGTGTTATCAGTAATAAAAAAAACCGGGTTTTACCCCGACATAACCGCCGCGACCCTGTCCAAAGGATCTTCTGATGCCGTCGCTTTTGTAAGCTCTTACCTCTCTTCCCCATTTGTTTTCTCGGTTCTTTCAGGAATGGAAAAAAAACTTTATGAAACAGGCAAGTTCAGCCACAGCATAGAGCACTACGCAACCAGGGGAGCGGATGAACTGAAAACAGACGTGATACGGAATCTGCTGTACGGAAAAAGGGCCGGCGCGGTTGTGATGCTGACCGTTAAAATGGAAGCCGGGCTGATGAGGGAATTCATAAAAAGAAAAGTGCCAGTGGTCATGGTGGAGTCTCTTTTTAAAGGCGCGCACTCTGTAAGGGTGGATAATTTCAGGGGAGCGTATGACGCAGCCTCGTATCTTGTAAAGACCGGAAGAAAGAAAATACTGCTGGTAAACGGCGCTGTTAAACCGCTTGATTTTGACCGTGATGTCAGCCCTGCCGCCGTAGAGAGGCTGCAGGGTTTTAAAGAGGCGCTGAAGTCAAACGGGCTGGAATTCAGGGACAGTAACGCTGTGTATGTGGATTTTTATAATCAGGAAGAAGGCAGCCGCATAATGGGGGAAATGCTGAAATCGCGTCAGAAATATGACGCGGTTTTCTGTGCTGCAGGCGACATGGTGGCGGCAGGAATGATAAAGAGGGCAAAAAACGAGGGGGTGAAGATTCCTTCTGACATTGCAATCATAGGTTATGACGACATAGACTTTGGCCGAGTGGAAGAGCCTCTGCTTACTACTGTGCGGCAGCCGGCGGCCAAGATGGGGGAAGCCGCTTTTGAAACAGCTGTTCTTGCCATGGAGGGAAAACTGAAAAAAACTGCGGATATAGTACTCATGCCCGAGCTTATAATAAGAAAGACAGCCTGAAGTTTCACAAAAGAAAAGGAGGCTGTGAATGAAGAAAACGGTTTTGTTCTTTCTTTTGACCGTGCTTTCGTTTTCTCTTTCCGCGGCCCCTGTCATATATCAGGCTGAAAACGGCACGCTTAACGGAACTAATATTGCAACTGCGCTCGCCGGGTATCAGGGCACCGGATATGTAACCGGTTTTGACAACGCGGGAGACTACTGTCAGGTGACGGTAAACGTTGCCTCTGCAGGAATGTACACGATAACTCTTGGCTATGCCGCCACCATGGGCCCAAAAATAAATGACCTGTACGTCAACGGCGTCTTTCAGGCCGGGGTTTCGTTTCCTTCTACTTCCGGATTTTCTTCTGTCACCGCCGGGATTGTCCCGCTCAATGCCGGAAATAATACGCTGAGAATTCAGAACAACTGGGGGTACTTCTTTCTGGACTGGTTCGGGGTAGAGGCGGCTGTTCTGCCGCCTCTTAATGTCCCTGACTCGCTTGTGAATGCGAATTCCTCAGCTGCAACAAAATGCCTCATGAGTTATCTGGTTTCAAATTATGGCGTAAAGACCTTGTCAGGGCAGGATACAATAAACAGTTCTGAATGGATAAATACAAATACAGGAAAATACCCCGCGATTTGCGGCTTTGACATGATGGATTATTCGCCGTCACGCGTGGCATATGGTGCGGCTGACCCGCTGCAGGTGGAGCAGGCGATTGCCTGGTATCAATCCGGAGGCATAGTGCAGTTTCAGTGGCACTGGAACGCGCCGTCGGGGCTTATAAATACAGCCGGATGTGAATGGTGGAGGGGATTTTATACAACCTGCACCACGTTTGATGTGGAGTACGCCATGAACAACATTTCATCGCAGCAGTATCAGGACATAATACGCGATATAGACGCGATAGCGGTGCAGCTGCTCAGGCTGCGCAACGCAGGAGTGCCCGTGCTCTGGAGGCCGCTGCACGAGGCGCAGGGAGAGTGGTTCTGGTGGGGCGCAAAAGGGTATGCGCCGTGCATGGCGCTTTATGACCTTGTTTATGACAGGCTGACAAATCATCACGGGCTAAATAATCTCATATGGGTATGGACCTCTGAAGACAACGCATCAGCGATTAACTGGTACCCCGGAAATTCAAAGGTAGATGTTGTGGGAGCAGATATCTATTTAAGCGGCTTAAATTACAGCCCATCTACCGCGATGTTTTATAATCTTGTGAACCTGACCGGCGGGCAGAAACTTGTCGCTATGACTGAAAACGGCACAATACCGGACCCTGACGCGATGGAAGCGCAGAACGCGCACTGGTCTTGGTTTATGACATGGAACGGATATCAGAATAACCCGGCGCAGAACACCCTGGCGCACGTGCAGTATGTTTACAACCACGGCTATATCACAACAAGGGACGAGCTGGCGGGTGTGTATAATTGTTCGCCCGGGACACCTACAAGGACCATAACACGTACTGTGACAAGGACAGCAACAAGAACTTTCACGCCTACAGCAACACGCACGGCAACATCGACAGCTGTTCAGAGCGCGACCTTCACGGCAACACGTACTGCGGCATCTACGGCTGTTCAGAGTGCAACTTTCACGGCAACATCTACGGCTGTTCAAAGCGAGACCTTTACGGCAACGCGCACGGCAACATCTACGGCTGTTCAAAGCGAGACCTTTACGGCAACACGCACGGCAACATCTACGTCTGTTCAAAGCGCGACTTTTACAGCAACACGCACGGCAACATCTACGTCTGTTCAAAGCGCGACTTTTACAGTAACACGCACGGCAACATCTACGGCTGTTCAGAGCGCGACCTTTACAACAACAAGCACGGCAACATCTACGGCTGTTCAGAGCCCGGCCTATACGGCAACAGGAACGTCAACTGCGACGGCTGTTGAGAGTGCGACCTTCACAGCAACACGCACGGCAACTGCTGTTGAAAGCGGGACGGCTGTAGAAACTGCCTCTCTTACCGTTACCGTAACACCCACAGTCACAGAAACCATAACAACCACATACACATACACGCAGACCATAACCGAAATCATAACGCCGACAATACAGCCCACAAATACATCCACGCCCACAATAACAAGAACAACAACATACACGCCGACGTGTACCGCGACTGTAATTCCAAGCGCAACAAGAACTGTTACGCCTGCTCTTACACCCTCGCAGACTCCGGTTGCTGAAAGCTCGGTTTTAAACGTGACACTGGCTGAGAGTTACCCCAACCCGGTCATTGCATCCGCGGGTGCGAATGTAAGGATGGATTACTACATAACCAAAACATCGGACACGGTGAAAATATCCATATACACAGGCGCCTACAGAAAAGTGATGGAAAAGAGAGTGCAGGGCGCTGTCGCTGCCGGCAGGGGAAGCTTGTTTGTTGACACGGCAGTCTTTTCTCCGGGTGCATATTACTGGCAGGTGGAAGCAGTGTCAGGTGAACAAAAAGCGCGCTCAAAACCGCAGGTCATGATGATTCTAAAATAGAGTTTATCTGCAACGTCTGATAAAAAGCGAGCGGCGTCAGTTTTCGAAAATACTCCTATAAAATTACGGTTTAAAGTATTGATTTAAGGATTAAAAATGTATATAATTAGCTTACTAAAACGCTTTCGGAGGTCGTATGAAACTGTTAATTACGGTAGTTGCTTTCATTATATTAATATCCGGCACGGTTATGCCTGCCAATATAAACAGTGTAAGCGATAATTCGCCTGTAGATAAGTTTGGCACTCTTGAAATAAACTACAGCCTCGGACAGACCTACTCAAACCCTTTTGACCCTTCTGTAATTGACGTGACAGTATCCATAACCTCCCCCTCTTCCCGTACTTTTACAGTTAAAGGTTTCATTTACCGCGAGTATGTAAGAAGCGGAAGCACAACTTCCCAGACGCTTTCAGCATCAGGGGATCTGATATGGAAGGCGCGCTTTACCCCTGACGAGCAGGGTACATGGAGTTATTCCATAAGCGCGGTTGATTCAGGCGGCACAAACAATTTCGGGCCTGCCGAGTTTTATACGGGAAATTCCGCTTCGCGGGGGTTTGTCCGCATTTCGCAAAAAGACCCGGAGTATCTCGCCTTTGACAGCGGAGAGGTCTATTACGCAATAGGCCAGAACATAGGCTGGTCATCAAATTATCTAAACACTTACGAAATGGACGCGTGGCTCGGAGGGCTTGAAAATGTGGGCGCCAACTTCATGCGCCACTGGCAGGCGCCTTGGCACACCGATATTGAGTGGTCGTACACATACCCGTCAACCGTGCTCGGCAATTACACATCCCGCATGAGGGAGGCGTGGGCGCTGGATTATATCCTGAAAACCTGCGGGGAAAAGGGCATATACATGATGATGTGCCTGGTTAACCACGGGAAATTTTCATCCACTACAAACGAGAACTGGTCATCAAACCCATACAACGCGGCAAACGGCGGAATGCTTAACAACCCTCAGGAAGTCTGGACAAACGCACAGGCAAAGGAACTCCTAAAGCGGCAGTTCAGATATATCATAGCGCGCTACGGGCATTACACCTCGCTCATGAGCTGGGAACTCTGGAATGAAATGGAGTGGACAGACAGCTACTCTGCAAATGTCGCAAACTCCGCCGCGTGGCACGCTGAGATGGCCTCTTACATAAAAGAAAATGACCCTTACAAACACCCCGTGACAACAAGCTACGCGCACTCAGGCTCGTGGCCGGATGATGTATGGAACACGGGGATGGATATAATACAGGATCATAACTACGGCGGCAGTGACATGGCAGAGGTCTCGCGCACAATGACCAAAGCCATGAAAGACAGATTTCCCGGCAAACCCTACATATTCGGGGAGATGGGGCTGGATGCGGGCGGAAGCGGCGCTTCTATAGATCCTACGGGCATTCATGTTTACACATCCAACTGGGGCTCGCTGATGGCAAAATCAGCCGGCGGCGCAATGCCGTGGTGGTGGGATAACTACATACACCCGTATAATCTGTATTACAGATACAGGGGGGTAGCGGCGTTTTCCGCGGGAGAGGATCTTGACAATAAAAACTATGAGCCTGTTTCTTTTGATGTGGCGACAGCCTCAATCTCAAACCTGACCGTGTCGCCGGGCAACACTGCCTGGGGTTCAAAGGCGGCTGCAAATTTATTTACTGTTGCAGCGTCAGGAAATGTTACACCGGGGACTGAAAACATGGCGGCCCATCTTTACGGAACGTGGAAGCCTGAATTTCGCAACCCTCCGTCTTTCGCCGTGAATTACCAGACAGCGGGAAAATTTATAATTAATGTAGGAAGTGTGAGCACCTCCGGCACAAATACCATACGCGTACTGCTAAACGGCGCGGCAACGGTTCTTAATTACACCGCGGTTGCCGCTGATACGGCGTATGAAATAAATGTGCCCGCAGGCAGCCATACGATATATGTGGAGCATTCCGGGCAGGACTGGTTTCAGGTCAGAAGCTATGTGCTTACAAACTACTCAACCGCGCTTCGGTGCAGGGCGCTCTCGGGAGATAAAAAAGTACTCGGCTGGATACAGAACAGGCGCTTTACTTACCGGGACATATATCAGGGGGCGGTGCTTAACCAGATAAGTGACGCGGTTGTAAATCTGACAGGGATTTCAGATGACGGGCTCTACAGCGTACAGTGGTGGAACGCGCAGGCCGGCACGGTTCACTCAACGGCGTCGGTTAATATATCGGGGGGCAGTGCAAATCTTCCCGTGCCGCCTGTCACGCAGGACATTGCCTTTAAAATGATGTGGAGCGCGCAGCCGGCAACGCATACTTATACCCGCACGCCGACGCCGAGCATAACGCAGACTGTTACTCCGACAGTTACAGGCACGCCGCCTACCGCGACAGCGACTCCCACGGTAACACAGAGCCACACCATAACGCCCACTTTTTCCATAACCGAGACGCATACTATAACCGAGACTTTTACAAATACACCCAGCATAACCCCGACAGGTACAGTCACAAGGACAATAACAGTAACAAGAACGCCTACCATAACAATGACTCCAACGGCTGCGGCGACTGAAGCGGTGTTCAGGATAAAAGAGGCCTCGTGCTGGCCAAACCCCCATGTTAAAAACAGCGGAAGCGGCGTCAGGGTAAAATTCACATTGAGCAGGGGAGCGCAGTCTGTTAATTTCAGGCTTTATACTTTTGGGTGGCGTTTGGTTGAAGATTATAAGATTCCGGGGATTTTTAACGCAGGTGAAAACATAATCGAAGTGCCGTCCAACAGGTTAAACCACACAAATGGCCTGTATTATTGGGTCATAAACGGGGTCAGCGATAAGGGTTTTGCAGGCAAGAGCGAGACAGCAGTGCTAATCATTCTGAAATAGCATTCTACATAATAAAACCTGCTTTTTTTGTAAAACAGAAATAATTAAAACTTGACAATTTAACCGTTTAAGTGTATAGTTTAAGCGTATAAATAACCTAAGGGTTATTAAAAGCTCTTACATAAAGAACACCTTCTTTCTGTACCAAAGGCGGGAGATGCCCCTCTCCCGCCTTTACCTTTATACGCATCAAAGTAGTGAAGTGCGTGACGCAAGCGGTCCCGCCTTTACCTTTATACGCATCAAAGTAGTGAAGTGCGTGACGCAAGCGGTCCCGCCTTTACCTT
>CAYGHG010000024.1:0-10421 GCA_964349515.1 uncultured Spirochaetia bacterium | reverse complement strand
CCTTTATACGCATCAAAGTAGTGAAGTGCGTGACGCAAGCGGTCCCGCCTTTACTTTTATACGCATCAAAGTAGTGAAGTGCGTGACGCAAGCGGTCCCGCCTTTACCTTTATACGCATCAAAGTAGTGAAGTGCGTGACGCAAGCGGTCCCGCCTTTACTATTTAAATATCTTAGAGTAATGATGGCGGGACGCACGCAGTCCCGCCTTTACCTGTCTATTCCTTAATCCTGCATCTTCCGGATGTATACCCTTGCCGCTCCGCGTTTTTGGTATATACAATTATCTTGACAAACACGTTAATTTCTTTTTATACTTAATCGGGGAGAAGGCGGTGTTATGAGCAGAATGAAAAGGGTAGTTATAACAGGAATTGGTGTGATAGCGCCAAACGGAAACTGCAGGGAAGAATTCCTGGATTCCATATTGAGAGGGAGATCAGGGATAAGAGCAATACCGTTTTTTGATACAACTCCATATACTACAAAAATAGCCGGTATAGCCCGGGCATTTAACCCGCTTGAATATTTTACGGTTCCTGAAACAAGGCGAATGGCAAGATTTGCACAGTTTGCGGTTGTAGCGGCCAGGGAAGCCATAGATGATTCAAAATATAAATTAACGCCTGAAAATGATTTTTTAACGGGTGTTTTCATTGGAGTCAGCGTCAATGCGATGGAAATAATTGAAAAGCAGGTAAAGGTTCTGCATGAATCAGGCCCTTCCAGGATGAGCCCTTTTACAGTTGCGGGCTCGCTTCCAAATTCCGCCGCTGTTCATGTATCGGTAGACCTCGGCATAAAGGGGTGTTCGGCAACATTATCAACAGGCTGTTCGTCGTCGCTTAATGCAATTGGTTATGCTTTTGAAATGATCAGATCGGGCCGGCTGCGTGCCGCGGTATGCGGCGGTGCGGAGGCGCCGGTTACGCCTTCCATACTTGGAGCGTTTTGCGCCGCAGGGGTGCTGTCAAACAAAAATGACACACCTGAAAGCGCGAGCAGGCCATTTGACAGGCAGAGGGACGGTTATGTTTTAAGCGAGGGTGCGGCAATTCTTTTTATTGAATCGCTTGACTCCGCAAGGTCGCGTAACGCAAAAATTTACGCAGAGATCGGCGGTTTTGGTTCAACGATGGAAGCCGTTAGCATGCACAAAATGGACGAAAGCGGTAAAGAGGCGGCGCGCGCCGTAAAAAATGCACTTGATGATGCCCGGATCAAGCCTAAAGAAGTTGATTATGTTTCGGCGCATGGTTCATCTTCAATGATGTCTGATATACGTGAAACAAGGGCGCTTAAAATGGTATTCGGCGATCACGCAAGAAGTATCAAGGTATCTTCTGTCAAGTCAATGATAGGGCATCCGCTGGGGCTCGCGGGAGGCATACAGGCAGCGGCCACGATTTTGGCTGCTTCAAAAGGGTGTATTCATCCGACAATGAATTACATCTACAAGGACCCGGAATGCGATCTTGATTATGTGCCAAATGAAGCGCTAAGAAGGAAAGTAAAAAGAGCTGTGATAAATTCTTTCGGGATGGGCGGAAACAACGCAAGTGTTTTACTGCATCTGAATTAGATTTGCGGGGAAAAGCTTCCGGTTGAAGGGAGGGCGGCCGGAAGCCCTAAAAAAAAAGAAAGGCTGACATGAAAATAAAAAAGGGTGTCCCCGGCGTATTTGAAAAAATCTTATGGTCGGCATATGCGGGGGCGTATGACGACCTTGCGAGGCATTATAAACCATACAAGGAATTGAATTCTTTCATAATGTCCAAACTGCGTGAATATGCCGTTAAAAATAAAAAGCTGTTTGATGCCGGCTGCGGTACGGGTGAACTTGCGCTTTCTGCCGCACAGGCCGGTTTTGAAGTGACTGCAGCCGATAACTGTGCTGCCATGCTGAAAATTTTTTACTGTAAGGCGAAAAAAAAAGGCATTAATGTTAATATAATCAAGGCGGATATCTGCCGGCAGAACGGGTTCGAGCCGGGGGTGTTCGGCGCTGTGGCCTGCGTTCACACGCTGTTTGCGGCGGATGACAAAAAAGTGTTACTTGAGAGGCTTGCGGGTTTTACGGAACCCGGCGGATGCCTTATAATAGCCCATAACAGGCCTGCGGATTTTAAGGAGTTATACAGGATCGAAGTAGCGGAGAACGGCAGCATCGGCGCCCTTAAGAGTTTTTTCAGGCTCTTCAGAGTGGGTGTCGTTAACCTGATACTTTCCGCTTTTCACAGAAAAGTATACGGCATCATGCCCTCTTGTGAAGTTGCGGCAATACTTTGTGACAAGGGGTTTTTACAGGTTTCGTCAGACGTGATGTACAGGGGAATGGATGATGTCATGGTTTTCATAAAGGAGAGCAAAACTTGAATTTGTCTGTTTATGAGCTGCAGACCGCAGTGTCAGGCGCGGGAATAATAGCGCTGTCAGCAGCGGCCTGGTTCAAGGGAAGAAACAACAGGATGAACATAGCGACGGCGTTGTTTTTTCTTTCCGTGGCGCTGTGGCAGATAGACCTGCTGCTGCTTAAAAAGGCTGAGTCGGAGGAATTTGCCACAATGGTATCCAGAATACTGCGTCCTGCCATTATTTTTCTTCCGGTTTTGTTTTTCAGATTTGTGCGCCTTTTGTCCAAAGAAAAGAACGTGTATAAAAAAATGGAAACTGTTTTTTTCTTTGCAGCCGCGTTCCTGTCTGTTCTCAATGTGGCAGGCATAGGTTTCGGCGGGGTTGTATTCAAGGAAAGAATCGGCTACATAGCAAAACCCGACGCCATATACGCGGGGTTCCTTCTGATTCTGCTTGCCTGCACGGGTACGGGTTTCTTTCTTCTGATAAAAAAACTTGTTTCGCCTGACAGCAGGTCATTTGAAAAACTTCAGATCAAATACATAGGGCTCGGCGCTTTTACGGGGCTGCTTGGCGGCATGACAAATGTCCTCAACATGTTCGGTTATGATGTTTATCCGATGGGAGGTTTTTCTGCCCTTGTTTTCTTTGTGATCATATCTTATATGGTTTTCTCATACAATCTGATGAATATCAGGGAGATGGCGCAGAAGTCGGCCATGTATCTGGCGGTTGCATCGTTGATTGTTATTGTTTTTGCCTTTTCCGAGTATGTACTGCTTGCCGGTATAAAGGACCAGATATTCAGGGTCGCCTTTTATCTTGCCCTTGCCGCGGCTGTTGCGTCCGGAGTGGAGCCTGCGCTTAGATATCTGGATAAGCTTACAAAAAAGGCTTTTTTCATATCTGACTATGACTTCCAGGTTATGCTCCAGCACGTCCTGTCAAGGCTTAGGGCGCACAAAAACGCCGAAAATGCAGTTACAGAGGCATCTGAAAATATTGCCAAGGCGCTCAAATTGAAGTCCGCGCCGGTCTATTTTTTGGATGAAGAAAGCAAAGAATACAGGCTGTATAACCCTGTGTTATTTGAGAAATGCGGGCTGAAACCCGGGCATCCTCTGATAAAAAACAGTCTTGCCGCAGCAGGAAGCGTTGTTTTTTATAAGTCAATTTATGAAGGCCTGACTTACAGATTTGATAAAGAAAACAAAAATTCGGAGATTTTTGAAGCGGTAGCCGTACTTGAAAAGCATAATGCCGTTCTTTTTATCCCCATAATTATCAACTCAGGCTGTGCAGGCGTGCTTATCGCGTCGGAAAAAGAAAACAAGACACAGCTCACCTGGGAGGAAATAACCTGGCTTAAAAATGTTACAGCCCAGCTATCGGTAACGCTTGAGAATATAGCGCTTTATAACAGGCTGGTGAAAAACGAGCGGCTGGCCATGATAGGCAAGATGTCGTCGGCGGTTGCCCACGAGATAAGAAACCCTCTGGCGGGATTAAGCGGTTTTGTACAGATGATGGAAAAAGGCAGCCCGAGCAGAAAGGAAGCGATGGATAAGTTCATGGAAATCGCGCCGGAGGAGTTTAAGAGGCTGGAGAGGCTTACCGACAATCTTCTCGCGCTCAGTCACTCGTCGTCGTTTGTTTTTGAGATTTTACAGCCAAATTCCGTACTGAAGGAATGTGCGGAACTGCTAAAATACAGTTTTTCAAAAAACAGAGTGAAAATGGAAATCAAAGGAAATGAATCAAGAATAAAGGCGGACAAGCGGCAGCTGAAGCAGATTATTGTTAATGTTCTCAATAACGCGCTGCAGGCTTCGCCGGCAGGGGCTGCGGTGGAAGCGGGAGTTTCATCTGCTGAAGTGAAGGGCAAAAGGTATGCGGTAATTTATGTTTCTGACTGCGGGGCGGGAATGACAAAGGAGGTGCAGGAAAGGATTTTTGAACCTTTTTTTACAACTAAGGCCGGCGGCACAGGGCTGGGGCTTTCAATATGCAAAAGTATTACAGAGGCTATGGGAGGGTTTGTAACGGCTGAAAACGGCACAGATTGCGGTGCTGTATTTAAAATATACCTGCCTGAGGAGGGCGAAAAATGAAAATTAAAAGGATTGTTTTTGTCAATCCCGTTAACAGGCAGAGAGGGCTGTCCACCACGTCTTATACAAAGTTTAAACCCATGGCGCTCGGGGTACTGGCGGGAATGACGCCTGAAGGGATAAAAACAGAAATAATTGACGAGAATTTTGATATTTTTGAGCAGAGGGCCTCTCAGTCAGGGCTGCCTGACCTTGTGGGCATAACCGCCTTCACGCCGACGGTTGCGCGCGGATATGAGATTGCCCGCTATTACAGGGAGCGCGGTGTCCCTGTCGTGATGGGGGGGATTCACGTTTCGTTTTTTCCTGAGGAGGCACTCGGGTACTGCGACAGCGTGATGATTGGGGAGTCTGAAGGTGTCTGGCCGCAGATACTAAAAGATGCGGAAGAGGGAAAACTGAAAAAAACATACAGGCAGGAATTAAAGCATGATGAGATCAAAATAGGGAGGTTTCATAACGAACTTTTCAGCCCTGATTATTTCTGGGGTGCGGTGCAGACTTCCAGAGGCTGCCCTATGGACTGTGATTTCTGTACTGTGACTATTTTTAACGGTTTCAGGTACAGGCAGAGGCCGCCTGAAGAAGTGGTGGAAGAGCTGAGGAGGATTAAACAAAAATTTGTTTTCTTTTATGACGACAATGTGGTGGGAAGGACGCCTGAGCAGAAGAAAAAAGCCGTGGAGCTTTTTAAAAAAATTACGGAAGCCCGGCTGAATAAATACTGGTTCTGCCAGTGCTCCATAAATGTGGGGGAGGATGAGGAAGTTTTAAAGTGGATGTATAAAAGCGGGTGCAGGATGATGTGCGTGGGTTTTGAAAGTGTTGATACGGACAATCTGAAAGCCATGAACAAGATGCATAACCTCAAGCTCATAGAGAGATATCCCGAACTGATAAAAAGGATACATAGAAACGGCATTGCGGTGCTGTCCTCTTTTATGATAGGCTACCCTTATGACGGCGAAAAGACGGCAAAAATACTTCCAGGGTTCATCAGTAAAACAGAAATAGACGCTTTTCAGCTGACGCATCTTACACCTTTTCCGGGCACCAAGCTTTATAACAGGCTGAAGGAGGAGGGAAAGATAACCGCAATGAATTACCCAAAAGACTGGGAAAAGTACAATTTTTCCAATGTGGTATACAGGCATGAAAAGCTTACGGCTGATGAGCTTGATTCAATAGTCAGGAAAATAAAGGACAGGCTTACCCTGCCGTTTCTGACTGTGGCGGGAAGGTGCTTGAGAACGCTGATAAATACACGGAGCCTGTCAACCGCGTTTACAGCCTTCATATGGAATTTGGGGATAAGGCAGGCATATATTAACGGTATAAAACGCAGAAAAAAAGAGAAAGAAATGGTATAATGTATCAACAAATAAAAAACAGGAGGCTTGTCATGGGAAGAAGAAAGAGCCCGAACAGGAAAGAAAAAAAGATTCTAATAAGGGTAAATGACGAGGAAAAACAGCTTGCAGATAATGCGGCGAGAAAAGCCGGAAAAAACACCTCGGAGTTCATCAGAAGCCTTATAAGGGAGCGTGAAGAAAGTAAAAAACTGGAAGTCCACGTTAACATAGCGGAAAAGTACGAAAAGATGCTGGACAAGTACGAGAATCTCCTTAAGGAGTTCAAGAGGATTAAAGACAGGTAAAAAAAGGCGGAGGCAGCCATGGAGAGTGCGAATAAAACCGGAAGCATACTGGTGGTGGATGACGAGTATTCCATAAGAGAATCGCTGAAGATGTTCCTTAATTCAAAAGGTTACGATGTGACCCTGTGCGAAAACGGCGAAGAAGCATACGGGAAAACCGCGGCTTCTGCCTATGATGTGATAATCTCCGACATACGCATGGACGGCCTGGACGGTGTGTCTATGGTGAAAAAAATCCGCTCAAATTCCGACAATACCCCGGTAATTTTTATCACAGCTTACCCCACCATTGACAATGCCATAGAAGCCGTGTCCACGGGAGTATCCGGATACTTAAGAAAACCTTTTTGCATGAACGAGCTTGAAGAAAAGGTAAGGTCAACTATTGAGAGCCGGCGGTCAGGCGGCGCAGCCCTGAAAAATGACAGGCATGAAGCAAATCACAGGGATTTTTTGGGCAGGTTTTCGCACGAACTGAGGACGCCGCTCACGCCGATGGGGGGGTATTTGAAACTGCTTTTGTTAAAACAGTTTGGGAGGCTGACTGACGAGCAGTATGAAGTTATTAAAACAATTGAAAAGCACGGGCGGAGGCTCAGGAATACCGTGGAAGACATACTGATGCTTTATTCACTTGAGAATCTTTCAGAGACGCTGGTGCTCGGGAGATCAAAGATAACAACTCTGGTTGATGAGGTTATTTCGGAGGATGAAGAGCTGGTTGAGCTTAAAAAACAAAAGATAACCCTGAGTTACGCGGATGATTATGAATTCATTCTGTGTGACAGGGCAAAAATAAAAAGAGTCTTGTTTCACCTGATTGATAACGGGCTGCGTTTCAGCCCGCACGGCTCGGGGATAACGCTGTCTGTTTCAAAATATGATTATCTGGGAAATGAATACGTTAAATTTACTGTCAGCGATGAAAGCGACAGGATTGCAGGAGTTGACAGAAATATGCTTTTTAAGATGTTTTACGCAATGAAAAAGGCAGGAGATCAAGGGCTGAAAATGCCCTATAGGGGGCTCGGCCTCGGGCTTACGCTGGCAAAGGCGGTAATAGAGGCGCATTGCGGCATGATATGGTTGGAAGAACCTCAAGATAATACCGGCAGAGGGAATATTTTTACGTTCATACTTCCTACGGAAACGAACGGTGCAGGCAGGAAAAAGACTTAAACTAGAATTGTAGCGCGGCTAAAAAGCCTTTACCGAAGCAAACCTTTGTTGTAAAATATCACTGTTTTTGATGCCGTAAGAAATCAAAATCCCATATACGGAGGTTTTAGCATGAGCTGTATCGAACAGGTAAAGGCAAGACAGGTAATAGACTCAAGGGGAAACCCGACCGTGGAAGTGGATGTAATCACATGCGACGGCGTACTCGGCCGCGCGGCAGTACCGTCAGGTGCGTCAACAGGGGAAAACGAAGCTGTTGAACTTCGCGACGGCGACAAAAAGAAGTGGCTGGGCAAGGGAGTTCTCAAGGCAGTTGAAAATGCAAACACAAAAATAGCAAAAGCCCTCAAGGGAATGCCGGTAACAGCCCAGAACCTCATCGACAAAATGATGATGGAACTTGACGGCACGGACAACAAAAGCAAACTCGGCGCGAACGCCATACTGGGAGTATCCATGGCAGTTGCAAAGGCAGCGGCGCAGACACACGGCCTGCCGCTCTACAGATACATCGGAGGAGCAAACGCGAAACAGCTGCCTGTCCCGATGGCAAACGTGGTAAACGGCGGAGCGCACGCTGACTCCAACGTTGACATCCAGGAATTCATGATAATGCCGGTAGGCGCGCCTACTTTCTCGGAAGCCATGAGATGGGGAGCGGAGACCTTCCATGCCTTAAAATCAGTGATCAAGGCAAAAGGCTACAACACAGCCGTAGGAGACGAGGGC
This sequence comes from uncultured Spirochaetia bacterium, assembly GCA_964349515.1. Lineage (GTDB taxonomy): Bacteria > Oederibacteriota > PGYV01 > PGYV01 > CAYGHG01 > CAYGHG01. Next base: position 2,391 of record CAYGHG010000024.1, on the reverse strand, counting down.
GGGTTCGCGCCTAACTGCAAGTCAAACGAAGAGCCGCTTCAGCTGCTTGTGGAAGCCATAGAAAAGGCGGGCTTCAAGCCCGGCAAAGACATTTTCATAGCCATGGACCCCGCATCATCCGAGTTCTATGACAAGGAAAAGAAAAAATATGTCTTCAAAAAATCCACCAAGGAAGAGCTGACCTCAGAGCAGATGGTGGATTTCTGGGTAAACCTCGTAAACAAATACCCGATCATATCAATAGAAGACGGCATGTCAGAGCACGACTGGGCAGGCCACAAGCTGATGACAGAAAAACTGGGTAAGAAAATACAGCTGGTGGGAGACGATCTTTTTGTTACAAACCCGGCTATCCTGAAAAAAGGCATAGAGTCCGGCACCTGCAATTCCATCCTTATTAAAGTAAACCAGATAGGCACTTTAACTGAAACTTTAGACGCGATAGAGATGGCAAAACGCGCAGGCTACACAGCAGTAGTTTCCCACCGTTCAGGCGAAACCGAAGACGCGACAATAGCGGACATAGCAGTAGCAACAAACGCAGGCCAGATAAAAACAGGCTCCTTCTCGAGGACAGACAGAATAGCCAAGTATAATCAGCTCTTAAGGATCGAAGAGGAGTTAGGAGAGCTGGCACAGTACAACGGAATGGCTAACTTCTATAACCTCAAATAAGACAAATTAGAATTACGGTAAAAAAGCCCGCGGTTTTCCGCGGGCTTTTTTATTTTTATCGTCTTGTACTTGTAGGGGAGGGCCCGTGTGCCCTCCCGGTACTTGGTTTTTGTATTTGAAGGAAAAAAACATGAGTTATTTGTATTCGTAGGGGTCACCCGGTGGGTGACCCGCGTCTTTACAACAACAACAAGAACGCGGGCGACGCACCGCATCGCCCCTACGAGGACAAGGAATGATGTAACAATAACCCGGACGGATTTGTATTCGTGGTTTCGTTTTTGTAGACGCAGGCTTCAGCCTGCGGTTTTTGGTTTGGGTTTTGTTTCAAGGCGGAATGCATAGGACAAAAAGACCGCAGGTTGAAGCCTGCGTCTACACGGGGCGGGGTGGAACGAGTGGCGCAGGTGTGTTTGTATTCGTAGGGTCACCCGGTGGGTGACCCGTGTTTTTAGAGCAACGACAAAGATGCTAATACGTGCATTCGCATTCGTCTTCCTGTAGGGGAAGATGTATGTGTCCTCCCGGTATTTGATTTGACAATCTATACGTTTATGTATAGATTGTCAAAGCCAAAACCGGTGCCGGAGACTCTTTAACACTTGATAAAGTATTACCTATACGCAGGCAGCGTGTTCCAGATACGTTTTACCGCGTCATACACAATGATTTTATCTATATAAACATACCCGTCAGCAGGGGCTAAAAAGTAAAAACCGTATTCTGAGTCCTTGAACGGTTTTCTTTTGTATATAAAGTAATCGCTCATCAAGAGTTCGATTGTTATGCCGTTCGGATATTCGGAATCATACGGCCTTGAGAGGCGGCAGAGGTAGTTATGAGCTTCGGAGAGTATTTTTTTTCTGCATTCACGGCTGTTGACCGTCAGTGCTTCCAACTGCATCAAGGCCGTTGCGTTGATACGAACAGGGTGCAGTGGGGTCACTTGGAAGCCTTTTTTGGTTTTTTGTTTGTTTCTGTGAATTCTTTTTCCAGCCCAAAGCGTTTTGCCGCTTCTTCAAAGTCAACCGCTGTCTTTGACTCTCTTACTGCTCTTGCGTATTCCGCGGCAAGGCTGTTTTCCGCGACCGCCCTTGCCTCGTGGACTATTGCCTGTTCGATAAAATACTGTGACCGCAGGCCGTACTGTTTTACGGTATGCTGGTAGAGTTTCTTTACTTCGGGTGATATTTTAAAAGTCTGGACTACAGGTTTGTTCTCTGCCATTTTGCGCCTCCTTTTTGTTCTTAAACAAAGTATAGCCGGGTAATACTATTATGTCAAATAGTATTACTTTGTAGTACTAAGATGTATTGTAATTCTTTATTTGTATTCGTACGGGTTTCCCGGCGGGTGACCCGTGTTTTTACGGCAACAACAAGAACGCGGGCGACGCACACCCGTTCCGGGTGCATGGCCGCATCGCCCCTACGAGGACAAGGAATGATATAACAAAAACGCGGACGTATTTGTATTCGTAGGGGTCACCCGGTGGGTGACCCGTGTCTTTGCAACAACAACAAAGACGCGGGCGACGCACCGCATCGCCCCTACGAGGACAAGGAATGATATAACAAAAACGCGGACGTATTTGTATTCGTAGGGGTCACCCGGTGGGTGACCCGTGTCTTTGCAACAACAACAAAGACGCGGGCGACGCACCGCATCGCCCCTACGAGGACAAGGAATGATATAACAAAAACGCGGACGTATTTG